>NZ_JBOHCV010000129.1:0-12234 GCF_050698815.1 Streptomyces sp. | reverse complement strand
GACACCGAGATCACCGTCGTCAACGCCGTGCCCGACTTCGTTGAGCGGATGCGGCTCCACCAGCTCGCGATCGGCCAGGACCTCGCGTTCCGCAAGCTCGCCGACGTATTCGCGGGCACCGGGGTGCAGTTGCGCCTGGCGCGCGTCACCGGCGTCGACCCCGAGCGCAGGACCGTCGCCGTGACCGGCGAGGACGGCGACGGCGAGCTCGCGTACGACACGCTTCTCTACGCGCTCGGCAGCTCCGTAGCCCACCATGGGGTCCCCGGCGTGGCCGAGTACGCCTTCGATGTGACCGGCCGGTCCTCGGCGCTGCGTCTGCGCGAGCGCCTGACCGGCCTGGGCGAGGGCGGCACCGTGCTGGTCGTCGGTGAGGGGCTGACCGGCATCGAGACCGCCACCGAGTTCGCCGAGTCCCGGCCCGACCTCTCGGTCGCGCTCGCCGCCCGCGGCGAGCTGGGCGCCTGGCTCTCCTTGAAGGCCCGCCGTCACCTGCGCCAGGCCTTCGACCGGCTCGGCATCACCGTCCACGAGCACACCGGCATCGAAGCCGTCGAGCCGACACGGGCGATCGCCGCCGACGGTACGTCCATGCCGGCCGACGTGACCGTGTGGTCGGCCGGGTTCGCCGTGCACCCCATCGCGGCCGCCGGCGGCCTGAAAGTCGCCGAGACCGGCCAGATCGTCGTCGACCGCACCATGCGCTCGGTCTCGCACCCGGACGTCTACGCCGCCGGTGACTGCGCCTACGCGATCGGCGAGAACGGCCGGCCGCTGCCGATGTCCTGCGCCTCGGCCGGCTTCACCAACATGCGGGCGACCGCCGCGATCATCGCGCGCCTGACGGGCAGCGAGGTCCCGACCACAGGGCTGAAGTACCACGGCAACCACATCAGCCTCGGGCGGCGGGACGCGATCTTCCAGATGGTGGACGGGGACGTCCGGTCGAAGTCCTGGTACCTGGGCGGCCGGACCGCCGCGCGGCTCAAGTCGGGCGTGCTCAAGGCGGCCGGGTGGGGCATCGCCCACCCGACCTTCGGCATGCCGAAGCGCACGCGCCGCCTGGCCACCGCGCCTGACCGGGCCGGTGCAAGGGTCGCCGCATAGGCTGCTTCGCATGGACAGCGCAGCCATCGACCTGTTCGAGACCAGCCGGGGCCGGCTGGCCTCGCTCGCGTACCGTCTGCTCGGCTCGGCCGCCGACGCCGAGGACGCCGTGCAGGACACGTTCCTGCGCTGGCAGGCCGCAGACCGCGAACGGGTCGAGGTGCCGGAAGCGTGGCTGACCAAGGTCGTCACCAATCTCTGCCTCGACCGGCTCCGCTCGGCGCAGACGCGCCACGAGCGAGCGGCCGGTGCCTGGTTGCCCGAGCCGCTCCTCGAGGGCGACCCGATGCTCGGCCCGGCCGACACCTTCGAGCAGCGCGAATCCGTGTCCTTGGCCGTACTGACCCTCTTGGAGCGCCTCTCGCCGGTGGAGCGGGCCGTCTACGTCCTGCGTGAGGCCTTCTCGTACAGCCACGCCGAGATCGCCGGGATCCTCGACATCACCGAGTCCGCGAGCCAGCAGCATGTCCACCGGGCACGGATCCGGGTCGCCGCCGAGCGTCGCCGAGGCGGCGTGGCCGACCCCGCGTCCGCGCGCCGGGTCGTCGAGGAGTTCCTCGCCGCCGCCACGTCGGGGCGCACCGAACGGCTGGTGGCGCTGCTCACCGACGACGTGACGGCGGTCTCGGACGGCGCCGCCGGGCTGGGCAGGCGGCTGTTGCGGTACGAGACGCGTGAGCGGGTCGCCTCCTACGTGCGGGCCGGCTTCAAGCCCACGCCGGCGAAGCGGCGGCTGGCCGGCGGCTCACCCGCGATGCATATCGCGCTGGTCAACGGCTCCCCGGCCGTCCTCGCCGTGGTCGACGACCGGGTCGTGGGTGCCGTGGCGTTCGAAGTCAGCGACGGCAAGGTCGCGTCCCTGCGCGGCATCGCCGCCGCGGACCGGCTCGCGCGCCTCAACGAGGCATGGCGGCAGCACGAACCCGACGCGCCGGTCATCAACGCATGGTAATCAGATCCACCGGAATCCAGTGGCCTGCCCGCCCCGGCGGAGCACGTGGCCGCCGGCGTCAACGGACAGGGTGCCCCGCCGCCCGCAGGGTCTCCTTGACCTGGCCGATCCGCAGGTCGCCGAAGTGGAAGACCGAGGCGGCCAGCACCGCGTCCGCGCCCGCCTCGACCGCCGGGGCGAAGTGCTCAAGGCGCCCCGCGCCGCCCGACGCGATGACCGGGATCGTGACGTGCTTGCGCACGGCCTCGACCATCTCCGTGTCGTAGCCGTCCTTCGTGCCGTCCGCGTCCATCGAGTTGAGGAGGATCTCCCCCGCGCCCAACTCGGCGGCCCGGTACGCCCATTCGACCGCGTCGAGGCCGGTGCCCCGCCGCCCGCCGTGGGTGGTGACCTCGAAGCCGGACGGCGTTGATGCGCCCGCCGTGCCCGCCGTTTCCTCCCCGCACCGTCGCGCGTCCACCGACAGCACCAGCACCTGGCTGCCGAACCGCTCCGCGATCTCGCGGATCAGTTCGGGGCGGGCGATCGCCGCGGTGTTCACGCCGACCTTGTCCGCGCCCGCCCGCAGCAGCCGGTCGACGTCCTCGCCGCTGCGGACGCCGCCGCCCACGGTGAGCGGGATGAAGACCTGCTCGGCTGTACGCCGCACCACGTCGTAGGTGGTCTCCCGGTCGGATGAGGAGGCGGTGATGTCGAGGAAGGTCAGCTCGTCGGCGCCCTCCGCGTCGTAGACCTTGGCCATCTCCACGGGGTCACCGGCGTCGCGCAGGTTCTGGAAGTTGACGCCCTTGACGACCCGGCCGGCGTCCACGTCCAGGCAGGGGATGACTCGTACGGCCACGGACATGGGGTGCTGACTCCTTGCGGGTGCTGTGCTTGCGATGCGGGTGCGGGTACGGGGATTCGGCCGGACCGTCCGGGCTAGGCGCTGCCGCGGAAGGCTTCCAGCTCCACTTCCACCAGCACCCGCGAGTCCACGAAGCCGGAGACGACGACCAGCGTCGCCGCGGGCCGGACGTCGCCGAAGATCTCCCGGTGGGCGCGGCCCACGCTGTCCACGTCGCGTGCGTGCGTGAGGTACATGCGGGTGCGGATCACCGACGAGATGTCGAGGTCGAACTCCTTCAGTGCGTCCAGCGCCTGGTCGAAGGCGGCCTTCGTCTGCTCGTACGGAGAGCCGTCGCCCAGCAGTTGGCCGTCGGCCAGCGGCAGCGTCCCCGCGACGAGCACCCGGTCCCCGGCCGCGACGGCGCGGGCGAACCCGATCGTCTCCTCCCAGGGGCTCTCGGACTGCACACGCTGTACATCACGGCGTTCCGACGGGGTCATGACGACACTGCCTCCAAAGCCTCTTCCAAGGTGAACGCCTTGGCGTACAGGGCCTTACCCACGATGGCGCCTTCGACGCCCTCCGGTACCAGGGTCGCGATCGCCCGCAGATCGTCAAGGGAGGAGACACCGCCGGAGGCGACGACCGGGCGGTCGGTGACGGCGCAGACGTCGCGCAGCAGCCCCAGGTTGGGCCCCTTGAGCGTGCCGTCCTTGTTGATGTCGGTGACCACGTAACGGGCGCAGCCCTCGGCGTCCAGCCGCGCCAGGGTCTCGTACAGGTCGCCGCCGTCCCGCGTCCAGCCGCGGCCGCGCAGGGTCGTGCCGCGTACGTCCAGACCGACCGCGATCCGCTCGCCGTGCTCGGCGATGACCTTGGCGACCCACTCCGGGGTCTCCAGGGCCGCTGTTCCCAGGTTGACCCGGTGGCAGCCGGTGGCCAGGGCCGCGGCGAGGGTCTCGTCGTCGCGGATGCCGCCGGACAGCTCGACCTTGATGTCCATCGCGCCGGTCACCTCCGCGATGCGGGCGCGGTTGTCACCCGTACCGAAGGCGGCGTCGAGGTCGACGAGGTGCAGCCATTCGGCGCCGGCCCGCTGCCAGGCGAGGGCTGCCTGCAGCGGGTCGCCGTAGGCCGTCTCGGAGCCGGACTCGCCGTGCACGAGGCGTACGGCCTGTCCGTCGCGGACGTCGACGGCGGGGAGGAGTTCCAGCGTGGGCAAGGGGGCGGTCGGCACGTTCGCCTTCTCCTGGATCAAAGGGGCTTCGGCATTAGAGGGTCTCGACCCAGTTGGACAGCAACCGGGCGCCGGCGTCGCCGGACTTCTCGGGGTGGAACTGGGTCGCCCACAGCGGGCCGTTCTCCACGGCGGCGACGAACGGCGCACCGTGCTCGGCCCAGCTGACCCTGGGCGCGGGCATCGCGGGGTTGGTGACCGTCAACTCCCAGTCGTGCACGGCGTAGGAGTGGACGAAGTAGTAGCGGGCGTCGGCCGGCAGCCCGGCGAAGAGCCGCGAGTCGTCGGCGGCGGTGACCGTGTTCCAGCCCATGTGCGGTACGGCGTGGTCGGCGTCCGCTTTCAACGGCCCGACCGTGCCCGGCCATTCGCCCATGCCCTCGGCCTCGACACCGTGCTCGATGCCCCGCCCGAAGAGGATCTGCATGCCGACGCAGATGCCCAGCACGGGACGGCCGCCCGCGAGCCGCCGCTCGATGATCCAGTCGCCGCGCGCCGCGCGCAGCCCCTCCATGCAGGCCGCGAACGCGCCGACGCCGGGCACCAGCAGCCCGTCCGCCGCCATCGCCGCGTCGTAGTCGCGGCTGATCTCGACGTCCGCGCCCGCCCGCGCGAGGGCGCGCTCGGCCGAACGTACGTTGCCGAAGCCGTAGTCGAGGACGACAACCCTCACGACCACACCCCCGACCGCAGGATTCCGGCGGCCAGCGCCAGCAGGGAGGCGGTGCCCAGGACGGCGACCACGCTCTTGGGCAGCTTCTGCCGCCAGAAGGAGATCGCGCCGCCGAGTAGGAAGAGCCCGACGAAGATGAGCAGCGCGGACAGACCCGTCACAGTGCGCCCTTCGTCGAGGGGATGCCCTGCTGGCGCGGGTCGATCTCGCTGGCGTAGCGCAGTGCGCGGGCCAGCGCCTTGAACTGGCACTCCACGATGTGGTGCGCGTTGCGCCCGTAGGGCACGTGCACGTGCAGCGCGACCTGGGCCTGGGCGACGAAGGACTCCAGGATGTGCCGCGTCATCGTGGTGTCGTACTCGCCGATCATCGGCGCCATGCCCTCGGGTTCGCGGTGCACGAGGTACGGGCGGCCCGAGAGGTCGACCGTCACCTGGGCCAGCGACTCGTCCAGCGGCACGGACGCGTCGGCGAAACGGACGATGCCGCGCTTGTCGCCGAGCGCCTGCTTGAAGGCGGCACCGAGGGCGAGGGAGGTGTCCTCGATGGTGTGGTGGCTGTCGATGTGCAGGTCGCCCTCGGTCTTGACCGCGAGGTCGAAGAGGCCGTGGCGGCCGAGCTGGTCGAGCATGTGGTCGTAGAAGCCGACCCCTGTCGACACATCGACCTTCCCCGAGCCGTCGAGATTGATCTCGACCAGGACCGAGGTCTCCTTGGTGGTGCGCTCCACGCGGCCCACGCGAGCCAGGCTCATCGGGTTGTCTCCTTCGTCACTGCGCGTACCGCGTCGAGGAACGCGTCGTTCTCTTCGGGCGTCCCCGTGGACACCCGCAGCCATCCCGGCACACCGTTGTCCCGTACGAGGACGCCGTGCTCCAGCAGCGCCTGCCACATCGCGTGGGCGTCGTCGAAGAAACCGAACTGCACGAAGTTGGCGTCGGAGTCGGTGACTTCGCAGCCGATGGCGCGCAGTTCCCGCACCAGCCGGTCCCGCTCGTCCTTGAGCCGCTCGACGTATCCCAGCAGCGTGCCGGTGTGTTCGAGGGCGGCGAGCGCGGTCGCCTGGGTGACCGCGGAGAGGTGGTAGGGCAGCCGCACCAGCTGCACCGCGTCCACCACGGCCGGGTCGGCGGCGAGATAGCCCAGCCGCAGCCCGGCGGCGCCGAACGCCTTGGACATGGTGCGGGTGACCACGAGGTTGGGGCGGCCATCCAGCAGGGGGAGCAGCGAGGGGCGGTGCGAGAACTCGCCGTACGCCTCGTCCACGATCACCATCGACGGCCCGGCCGCCTGCGCCGCCTCGTACAGCTCGATCACGGTCTCGCGGTCCACGGCGGTGCCCGTGGGGTTGTTCGGGGAGCAGACGAAGACCACCTCGGGCCGCCGCTCGGCGATGGTGCGGACCGCCGCCCCCGTGTCGATGGTGAAGTCCTCGCGGCGCGGCCCCGAGAGCCAGCCCGTGCCGGTGCCGCGCGCGATCAGACCGTGCATCGAGTACGAGGGCTCGAAGCCGATGGCGGTGCGGCCGGGCCCGCCGAAGGTCTGCAGCAGCTGTTGGATGACCTCGTTGGAGCCGTTGGCGGCCCACACCTGGCCCGGATCGGTCTCGTAGCCGGTGGTCCCGGTCAGATAGCGGGCCAGGGCGGCGCGCAGGGCGACCGCGTCCCGGTCGGGGTAGCGGTTGAGCGTACGGGCGGCCTCGGCGACCCGCTCCGCGATCCGGCGGACCAGCTCCTCGGGCAGCGGGTAGGGGTTCTCGTTCGTGTTCAGCCGTACGGGCACGTCCAGCTGCGGGGCGCCGTAGGGGGACTTGCCGCGCAGCTCGGCCCGGATGGGGAGGTCGTCGATACCGGTCACTGGCTCTGGACACCTTCCCCGTCGAATTCCCCGTCGAACCGCACCGTGAGCGCCGACCCGTGCGCGGGCAGGTCCTCGGCCTCCGCGAGGGTGACGACGTGGTGGGTGACCTCGGCGAGAGCGTCGCGGGTGTAGTCCACGACGTGGATGCCGCGCAGGAAGGACTGCACGGACAGGCCGGAGGAGTGGCAGGCACAACCGCCCGTGGGCAGCACGTGGTTGGAGCCCGCGCAGTAGTCGCCGAGGGAGACGGGCGAGTAGGGGCCGACGAAGACCGCGCCCGCGTTGCGCACCCGGGCCGCCCAGTCCGCGGCGTCCGCCGTCTGGATCTCCAGGTGTTCGGGGGCGTACGCGTTCACCACCGCCAGGCCGTCCGCCAGGGAGTCGACGAGCACGATGCCCGACTGCCGCCCGGCCAGCGCCTCGGTGATCCGCTCGCGGTGCCGCGCCGCGGCCACCCGAACCTTCAGTTCGCCCTCGACCGCCTCGGCCAGCTCGAGGGACGGGGTGACCAGCACGGCGGCGGCGACGGTGTCGTGTTCGGCTTGGCTGATGAGGTCGGCGGCGACGTGCGCGGGGTCGGCGGTGTCGTCGGCGAGAACCGCGATCTCGGTGGGGCCCGCCTCGGAGTCGATGCCGATGCGGCCCTTGAGCAGCCGCTTGGCCGCCGCGACGTAGATGTTGCCGGGGCCGGTCACCAGCAGGACGGGGCGGCACTCCTCGGTGCCGTAGGCGAACATCGCCACGGCCTGGGCGCCGCCGGCCGCGTACACCTCGTCCACGCCGAGCAGCGCGCACGCGGCGAGGATGGTGGGGTGGGGCAGCCCGCCGAAGGCGGCCTGCGGCGGCGAGGTCACGGCCAGCGAGCCGACGCCCGCCTCCTGCGCGGGCACCACGTTCATCACGACGGACGACGGATAGACGGCCCGGCCGCCCGGCACGTACAGCCCGACCCGCTCGACCGGCACCCAGCGCTCGGTGACGGTGCCGCCGGGGACGACCGTCACGGCCGAATCGGTGCGCCGCTGGTCGCGGTGGACGATGCGGGCGCGGCGTACGGACTCCTCCAGCGCCTCCCGTACGGCCGGGTCCAGCTCCCGCAGTGCGTCGGCCAGTGCCTCGGCCGGAACCCGTACCCGCTCCAGGGTCACGCCGTCGAACCGCCGCGCGTACTCGATGAGCGCCGCCGTGCCGCGATGCTGGACGTCCGCACAGATCGGCCGCACCGTCTCCAGGGCGGCTTCGACGTCGAGCTCGGCGCGGGGCAGCAGGTCACGGTCGATTCCGCCGTCTGCGGAGAGGGCGGAACCGCGCAGGTCGATTCGGGAGATCACGGCTCCAGTCTCTCAGACGGCGTCCCCGCACCCGGCTTCCGTATCAGTGAGTGATACGCATCCCACAAGACGATTGTCGCCTCTGGCGTTCATCCGGTTACGGAGGGGGAAAGTAGCGGTACGACCAGGGGGACGGGACCGAACAGCGGACCGACGTGCGACAGAACAGAGGGGGAAGCCACCGGTGAGCGAGCCACTGGACTCCAGGGAGCCGCCTTCCTGGGTGACGAGGGCCGAGTGGGGCATGTGGCAGGCGTTCGTCAACGGCAGCGAGTACGACCTGCGCAGCGGTGAACCGGAACTGGACGATCCGGACGGCGACCACGTCTGGGGTCCGGAACGCACCATCCGCGCCCGCCTCATCGCGCTGCTGCTCCTGCACGGCCCGCCCCCGCTGCTGGGCCGGGTCGCCTCGCTGCACCTCAGCGGCGCCCGGATCACGGGCGTGCTCGACCTGTCCGGCGGCGTCATCGAGCCGTACTTCGAGCTGCGCCAGTGCCGCTTCGAGGAGGAGGTGCGGATGGCGGAGGCGCGGATCCACACCGCGCGGCTGGCCGACTGCCGCATCCCCCGCCTGGAGGCCGCCCGGCTGACCACCGACGGCGACCTGCACCTGCCGCGCTGCGTCATACCCGAAGGCATCAAGCTCACGGACGCCTCGATCGGCACCGACCTGATGCTGAACGAGGCGACGGTGGGCAGCGGGCGCCGTATCCGGGCGGTGGCCGCCGACGGCATCAGCGTCTCCCAGGAACTGCAGGCGAGCCTGCTGGTGACCGACGGCGAGGTCAGTCTGCGCGGGGCGACGATCGGCAGCTCACTGCACATGTTCGGGGCGACGCTGCGCAACACCAACGGCCGCCACGCGCTGTACGCGCCGCAGATGACCGTCGAGCACGTCGCGAGCTTCGCCGACGCGAACCGTTCAGACCGCTTCCGCGCACCGCAGATCCAGGGCGCGACGCCGCCGGCCGGTACCCGCGTCTCCTTCACCCCCGACAGCGGCAGCCGCTGGCGCACCCGGCACTTCGAGTGCACCGGCGGCATGGTGCTGGACGACGGCAGGTTCGGTTCCTCGCTGGTCATCGAGAACGCCCGCTTCGAACTGCAGCGGGACCAGGAGCTGTCGCTGCGCCGCATCCAGACGCCGGAGCTCAACTTCACCCCGCGCGCTCCCGAACGCGGCCTGGTGGTGCTGTCCGGGGCGTCGGTGGAGAAACTGCTGGACCGCGTGGGCAGCTGGCCCCGCGACCAGCGGCTGTGGATGGCGGGCTTCACCTACCAGCAGGCGATTCCGAAAGAGGGCCACTTCAACGTCCGCGAGCGGCTGCAGTGGCTGGCGGCGGCGACGCCGGAGTATTCACCGCTGCCCTACGAGCAGTTGGCCCTGATGTACCGCAACAGCGGCGAGGACACCAACGCCCGCGCGGTGCTGCTCGCCAAGCAGCGTCGCCGCCGCGAAACCCTGCCGCTGGTGGGCAAGGTGTGGGGTTTCCTGCAGGACTGGACGGTCGCCTACGGATACCGCCCCTCCCAGGCCGCGCTGTGGATGTTGCTGCTGTGGGCCGCGAGCACTCTTCTCTTCTCGGCCCGCCGGCCGGATCCCCTCAAGGGCGGCGAGGCACCGCACTGGAACGCCGCCCTGTACGCGCTCGACCTGCTGCTTCCCGTGATCACCTTCGGGCAGGACGGCGCCTGGGACCCCGGCGGGGTCTATCAGTGGGTGGCCGCGGTCATGGTCCTGCTCGGCTGGGTTCTCGCCACGACGGTCGCGACGGGGGCGACGCGGCTGCTGCGGCGGCAGTGACCGGTGATCGGGCCGGTTCGTCACCGCGGGGCATCCGTTGATCTCGCGAGAGGTATCCGGACCCACGACCACGCCTGGAAGGCTTTAGGCTTACCCGTTGTGACAACCGCGCTCCCGCTCTTCCCGCTCAACTCGGTGCTGTTCCCCGGCCTGGTGCTGCCGTTGAACATCTTCGAGCAGCGGTACCGCGCCCTGATGCGCGACCTGCTGGCGATCCCCGAGGACACGCCGCGCCGCTTCGGCGTCGTGGCCATCCGCGACGGCCGCGAGACCGCGCAGACCTCGACGGGCCTGCCGGACTCCGCGCCGCCGCCGGGTGCCGACCCGACCGCGGGCTTCGGTCCCGACCCCATGACGTCCTTCTACACCGTCGGCTGTGTCGCGGACGCCTCGACGATCCGCGAACGCGCGGGGGCGGGGGCGGCACCCGAGGACGTCCTGGATGAGACCGCCGGCCGGGAGGAGACCGCCGAGACGGCGGAGTCCCCGGAAGCGGGAGCGGCCGCGGAGGCCGCCGGGGGGCCGGGGTATGAGGTCCTGGCCACCGGCACCGCCCGGTTCCGGCTGCTGTCGGTGGACGCGAGCGGCCCGTATCTGATGGGCGAGATCGAGGAGTTGCCGGAGGAGGAGGGCGACGGTGCGGGCGCGCTGGCGTCCGGCGTGCTGCGCGCCTTCCGGGCGTACCAGAAGCGGCTGGCCAGCGCGCGCGAACGCACCCTGGCCGCCGGGCAGGAGCTGCCGGACGACCCCTCGGTGGTGTCGTACCTGGTGGCCGCGGCGACGATCCTGGACACCCCCACCAAGCAGCGGCTGCTGCAGGCTCCCGACACGGCGACGCGGCTCGCCGACGAACTGAAGATCATGCGCAGAGAGACCGCGCTGATCGGCAAGCTCCCCTCCCTTCCGGCGGCCGACCTCACCCGCGAGCCGACCAGCCCCAACTGAGCGGCGGGCGAGGGCGGTCGGCGCGCTGGCGGGTCGGCCGGTCGGCGGGTGACGATCTCGGACTGCGGGGAAGGTGAGGGCAGATGGCGAAGAAGAAGCAGCGGCAGCAGCCGTCGGCGACCCCGGCGACGGTGGCTGCCGCCCGTGCGGGGGTGGAGTTCACCACCCACTCCTACCTGCCCGACCCGGCCGCCCCCTCCTACGGCGAGGAGGCCGCACAGGCGCTGGGCGTCGCACCGGAACGGGTCTTCAAGACCCTCGTGGCGGATGTCGACGGGACGCTGACGGTGGCGGTCGTGCCGGTGTCCGCCTCGCTGGACCTCAAGGCCCTCGCCTCGGCGACCGGCGGCAAAAGGGCCGCGATGGCCGATCCGGCGGCGGCCGAACGTACGACGGGCTATGTGCGCGGCGGCATCTCGCCGCTGGGGCAACGCAAGCCGCTCCCCACCGTGCTCGACGCGTCGGCCGCCTCACACGCCACCATCTGCGTCTCGGCGGGCCGCCGTGGCCTGGAGATCGAACTTGCGCCCGCGGACCTGGCCGGGCTCACCGCAGCGACGACGGCGCCGATCGCGCGTACAAGCGGTACGGCGAGCGGTGCCTGAGGGCTGAGGAGACCTGACCGGCCCGGCACACCCGCCCGGCTGCCGCGGCTCACCAGCCCCGCGGGGCTCCCTTGTCCCCGTACGGAGGGAAGTACAGGGTGACGGGCTCGGGCCTTCCGAACACTCCCACCAGCGCCAGATGCACCACAGCCGCCGCCAGCGACCAGGCCAGCAGCGCGCCCTTCGCCTGGAGCCGGAGCGGGCCCTCGAAGGTCTTGCCCTCACCCGCCGCCTTCGCGGCCGCGACCAGGTCGGTCTCGGGGCCGAGCCAGACGCCGAACCGCCAGGCCACCACGGACCCCAGCAGCGCCCCCGCCGCGAGCCCGACGGCGAGGCCGACACCGCCTCGCCGGCTGTACAGGAACACCAGCGCGCCCGTCACCGCACCGAAGCCGAGCGCCAGCAGCAGGAAGGTGCCGTCGACACCCACCGCCTCCTCGCCCTCCGGGTTCTTGAGGTACACGCCGTTGTCGACGGCGAACATGTGCACGCGCGGCGCCAGCCACACCCACATCGGCCCCAGCCCCAGCCCCAGCACGGCCACGGCCAGCGCGCACAGCGCCGCGTCGCGGGCCTCACGCCGCACCCGCACCCCCATCGGGTCCTCGGTGTCCCGGTCGGACGGATGGGCCGGGTACGGATTCGCCGCGTGCCGGCCGGGTTGGCTCGCGCCGTACGGACCGCTCCCCTCGCCTGCGGCTCCACGACGGTGGGAGGCCGGCCGGGAACGCCGCGAGTGGTCGGGATCGGGTGAAGAAGGCGTCGGTACGGTCACCGGGCCATCGTGCCAGGCGCCGCCACCGGTTCGGTCGGCGGGCGGCCGGGCACACGGGCGGTCCGCGAGCGGCCGGCGGGCGTCGAGCCCCGCCCGTCGGCGGCGCCCTCCTC
>NZ_JBOHCV010000128.1:0-5929 GCF_050698815.1 Streptomyces sp. | reverse complement strand
GTCCCCGCCCGTACCGGCCGGCGCCGCCGCCTCCGCCGGAGGAAGGCGAGTCCCTGCGCGCGGCACACGTGCTGGCCGCGCTCGCGGACCGGTTGCCCGCCGACGCCGTGCTGGTGGAGGAGACCCCCTCCAGCCGCCCCGACCTGCACGCCCTCGTCCCCGCCCGGCGTCCGCTGGGATTCCTCAGCGCCGCGATGGGCGCCCTGGGATTCGCGCTGCCGGCAGCCATCGGCGTCCGGATGGCCGCGCCGGAGCGGCCGGTGATCGCCGTCGTCGGCGACGGATCGTCCCTCTATCAGGTGCAGGCGCTGTGGACCGCCGCGCACTACGACGTGGGTGTGGTCTTCGTCGTCCTCGCGAACGGCCGTTACGCGATCATGGACAGGCTCGCGGACAAGCAGGGCGGCACCACCCCCTGGCCCCCACCTTCGACGAGGTCAGCGTCGCCGGACTGGCCCGGGCACTGGGGTGTTCCGCGCGCCGGGTGACCGGTCATGCCGAGTTGCTGTCCGAGCTGGACGCGGTACTGCCCGAACTGGCCGGCCGCACCCGGCCGCTCGTTCTCGAGGTCGAAGTGGAAGTCGACGAGACCTTCCAGCCGTGAGGGAACGTGACGTGCCGAACGCCGATGGCGGTTTGTTCACCAATTCCTCGGTGAACAAACCGCCATCGGCATGGTGTTGCTTTGCGCAGGTCAGTACCTGAGTACCTCAGACCTCAGTACGGACCGTTCACGTTGTCGATCGATCCGTACCGGTCCGCCGCGTAATTGCAGGCGGCCACGATGTTCGCGACCGGGTCGGTCATGCTGTTCGCGGTGCCTGCGACGTGGTAGGCGTCGAAGGTCGGCTTGATGGTCTGGAGCAGACCCTTGGACGGGGTACCGTTCTGGGCGTTGATGTCCCAGTTGTTGACGGCGTTCGGATTACCGCCGGACTCGCGCATGATGTTGCGCTTGATGCCGTCGTAGGTGCCGGGAATGTTATTGGACTTCATGACGTCCAGGGCCTCGCGAATCCAGCCGTCGAGGTTGTTCCCGTAGCTCTTGGTCTTGTCGGCCGTGGCGGCGCCGCCCTGCGGCTTGGCGCCCGATTCCCCGCCACCCGATTCGCCGCCGGAGAGCTCGAGCTTCTGGCCCGGCAGGATCAGGTCAGGGTCACCGCCGACGACGTCGCGGTTGCCCTCGTACAGCTTCTGCCAGCCGCCCTCGACACTCTTCTCGCGTGCGATGGCCGCGAGGGTGTCACCGGAGGCCACGGTGTAGGGCCCCGACTCGGCCTTCGGCTTCGACTTCGCTTCCGGCTTGGCCTTGGCCTGGGTGGCGGAGCCGCTGTTCTGAGTGACACCGGCCTTCGGGGCGTGGGTGTCGACGGAGGCCGCGTGCGCACTGCCCGCGCCGACCAGCGGAAGGGCGATGCCGGCGCCTCCGGCGGTGATGGCGAGCGAAGCGCGGGACATTCCGCGCGCGAGACGGCGATTGGACTGACGACGGTGACGACCGCGTCCGGACATAGGGCTGTTCCTCTCCTACGCCTGCGAGGTGAGCTGTCGGATTCGGGCTGGAGTTGCCCGGCCAGACGCGAATGCCGTGTGCATTCAGGCATGGCTTCACCCCGAGTCGGATGACCGCTGCGCGGCACCCGGCGCTTACCTGGTTCCCCCACTCCTGCCGATTCGGATCATGTGGGCTTACCACTGGCCGGCCGGCAGGATTAGGCGTCCCGGCAGTGGGCCACCGCACGGGAGACGCGATGGCTCCTGCACGTTAATCACAAGGAATTCACGACCACAAGAAAGTCGGACACATCTCTCAGAAGGGGAAGATCGCGAAATACCCGAGCCGCCGCCCCGTGTGCGGGTGAGTTCCTTGTCGGGCAAGGGAATTGGGCGGTTCCACTTCACCCGCGGGCATTCATGTGATGCTGCTCACGGATGGTCTGTGACCGGAGTCACGCCCCTTTGTGCTGTTCGCCCGCGCTCCCCGCCCCCTCCGCCCTCCCCTGGTGGCTCCGTGCGGTGATAGCGGCGCTCCGGGCGGCCCGTGGTGCCGTAGCGGAGCGTGACGCGCGCGCTGCCCCTGGCCACGAAGTACTCCAGGTAGCGCCGGGCGCTGACCCGGGACAGCCCGCTGCGCTCGGCGCACTCGGTCGCCGACAGGCCCGCACCCTCCGGGCAGGCCTCGAGCGTGCCACGCACCAGCTCGGCCGTCTGCGCGGTGAGTCCCTTGGGGAGCGTCGGCGGCACGCCGCCGCCGGCGGACCTCCCCGTGCCGGGCGGCCCGCCGGCGCCACTCCCGGTGTCGGCGAACAGCCGGTCCACGTCGTCCTGTTCCGGTGCCCTCAGCGCGGCCAGCGCCGCGCGGCGCTCCGCGTACCGGCGCAGCCGCTCGCGCAGCAGCTCCCCCTCGAAGGGCTTGATGATGTACTGCACGGCGCCGCCCCGCTGCGCGCCCCGCACCGTCTCGGTGTCCCGCGCGGCCGTGACGACCAGCACGTCGGGACCCTCTTCGGGGGCCGCGCCGCCGCGCAGTTCACGCAGCACTTCCAGGCCTGGGATGTCGGGCAGGTAGATGTCCAGCAGCACCAGGTCGGGCCGCAGCTCACGCACGGCCGCCAGCGCCTCGGCGCCGCTGTGCGCGACACCCGCGACGGTGAAGCCGGGGACGCGCTCGACCAGGGTGCTGTGCAGCCGGGCCACCATGAAGTCGTCATCGACGACGAGTACGCGGATCATCACCGGCCTCCTCTCGCTGCCCGCCGCCACGCCGGTATTACCGAGGCAACTATGGCCGACGGTGCGGCGCGCGCCCAAGGCGTGCTCGTCACAGTCCCCGGTAGTGGACCCCCGTCAGCTCTTCCGAGACCGTCCAGAGCTGCTCCGCCGCGATGTCGTTACGCGTCCAGGAGGCACGCCAGGACGGGGCCGGGCCACCGCGCACGCCGAGGATGCTCGGTCCGAAGAAGGAGTCACCGTGCACATACGGGGCGGTGGCCGCGTACAGGCTCGGCGCCGCTCCCTGGTCGGCGGAGGAGCCGAGCGTCCCGGCGGACAGGCGGGCGAGTCGCTCGCGCACCGGACGCCCCGCCAGTCGCGGGCCTCTGGCCTGCAGTTCGGTCCGCGCGTAGCCGGGGTGGGCGGCGGTGACGATCAGCGGGAGCCCCTCGCGGTCCGCCCGGTGGGCGAACTCCCGTACGAAGAGCAGGTTGGCCGTCTTCGACGCGGCGTAGGCCAGCATGGGCCGGTAGCGGCGTTCGCTGTTGAGGTCGTTGATGTCGATGTTGGCGAAGGCGTGCGCCAGGCTGGTGACCGTCACCACGCGGGCGTCCGGCGCGGCCAGCAGCCGCTCCAGCAGCAGCCCGGTCAGCGCGAAGTGCCCCAGGTGATTCACACCGAACTGCATCTCGAAGCCGTCGGCGGTCAGCGCGTACGGCCCCGCCATCAGCCCCGCGTTGTTGAGGAGCAGGTCGAGCCGCTCGCAGGGCAGCGTGTCCGCGAAGGCCCGTACGGACGACAGGTCGGCGAGGTCCAGCAGGCGCACCTCCGCCTGCGCCTCCGGGACCTCGTCGAGCAGCCGGTCCAGGGCGGCGGCCCCGCGCTCCGCGCTGCGGCAGGCCAGCACCACGCGCGCGCCGCGCCGCGCCAGCTCGCGCGCCGCCACGTAACCGAGTCCGCTGTTGGCGCCGGTCACCACCGCGGTACGCCCACTCTGATCGGAGATGCTGCGCGCCGTCCAGCTCATGCGCATCAGCGTATTGCGGGCGGCCCGGCAGCGCGAGGGAGCGCGTGCGCGCACGGTGACGCGGTCACCATCGCTCTCCCCGGTACTCCGGCCCCGGCCGGTAGTCATGGCGGCCGTCGTGGTGGACGAGCAGCGCGGCGGTGACCTGGTCCGGGTACTCGGCGTTGGCGAGGTGCGCCGCCCCGGCCACCTCCACCAGCGCCGCACCGGGGATGCCGTCGACCATCTCGCGCGCGTGCGCGGGCGGCGTGGCCGGGTCCTCGCGGCCGGCGATCACCAGGGTGGGCACGGAGATGCCGGCGAGCCGGTCGCGCAGGTCGAAGGCGGCGAGGACGTCGCAGCACGCCGCGTACCCCGCGGCGTCGGCGCACCGCAGATCCTCGACCAGGGCCGCCCCGCGCGGAGTGCCCTCGAAGCCGTCCGCGAACCAGGTGCCGGGGCGCGAGCCGATCATGATCCGGGTGCCGTGCGTACGTACGGTCCGGGCCCGCTCCCGCCAGCTCGCCGGGTCGCCGAAGCGGGCCGAGGAGCAGACCACGGTGAGCGCCGTGAGCCGGTCGGCGTGGTGGGCGGCCAGGTGCAGGCCGACCGCGCCGCCGAGGGAGATCCCGGCGTAGCCGAACCGGTCCCAGCCCTGGGCGTCGGCGACGCGCAGCACCAGCGCGGCGAGGTCGGCGACGGTGGCGGTGCCGTCGGTGGGGATCAGTGCGCTGGGGGAGCCCGCCATCGGCTCCGCCGGGGAAGCGCCGTGGCCGGGCAGGTCCCAGCGCAGCACGTGGTGGGTGCCGACGAGGGCGGCGAGCTGGGGCTCCCAGACCGCGAACGAGGTGCCCAGGGACGGGCCGAGGATCATCGGCGTTCCGTCGGCCGGTCCGTCCAGACGGTGGTAGGGGAGCGGGCCGGACTCAGCGGGGCCGGGAGCGGTCATCGTGGGGTCTCCAGGGCTGCGCCTGGTGCTGCGACCGTGCGGCGGCTGTGCCTTCGGCCGCGGCGGCGCGGCGCAGCGCCCGGTCGGTGAGCAGGGGCGCGGAACCCGTGTAGTGGGTGGGGTCGGTGAGGTCGCGCAGCCGTTCCCTGGACAGCAGTTCGAGCAGCGCCGGTTCCTCCTCCTGCAACGCCTCGTCCAGGGTGATGCCCTCGTCGACGGCTTTGCGGGAGGCCGCGTCGAGCAGCTTCCGTGCACGGGCGCGGCCCAGGAGAGGGCCGAGCGCGACCGTGAAGCGCTCGCTGACGATGAGTCCGTCGGTCATGGCGAGGTGTTCGTGCATGCGGTACGGGAAGACCTGCAGTCCTTCGGCGAGTTCGGCGGCGGCGTGGGCGGCCCCGCCGGTGAGCCGGAGCAGTTCGCGCACCGGCTGCCACTCGGCGTGCCAGGCGCCGGCGGGGCGTTCGTCCTCGGCGACGAGCGAGGCCAGCAGCACCGAGGCGAGCGCGGGGGCCTGCCGGGCGGCGGCGGCGATCAGGGTGGCGCGCACCGGATTGGACTTGTGCGGCATGGCGGAGGAGGTTCCGCCGCCCCCCTCGCCGACCTCCCCGATCTCGTTCCGGGCGAGTACCAGCACGTCCGCGGCGATCTTGCCGAGCGCCCCGCAGGCGAAGCCGCAGGCGGACCCGAGGTCGGCGACGGGGGTGCGCAGGCTGTGCCACGGCAGCGCCGGTTCGGCGAGAGCGAGTTCCCGCGCGTAGGCGGCCAGCAGCGCCGCTCCGACGTCGCCGTCCGGGGTCCCGGTCCCGGTTCCGGAGTCGGCCTCCGCGTGCGCGGTGAACGCCGCCAGGGTGCCCGCGGCTCCGCCCAGCTGGACGGGCAGCGCGGAACGTACCGCCGCGAGCCGGTCGTGCGCGTCCAGCACCAGGCTCCGCCAGCCCGCCACCTTGAGCCCGAAGGTCGTGGGCACGGCGTGCTGGGTCAGCGTCCGCCCGGGCAGCGGCGTGTCACGGTGCTCGGCCGCCACCATGGCCAGTTCCCGCTCCGTACGGATCAGGTCGGGCAGCACGGCGTCCAGGGTGCGGGCGGCGACCAGCATCAGTGCCGTGTCGAGGATGTCCTGACTGGTGGCGCCACGGTGCACGTACGGGTCCGCCTCCGGTCCCGCAGCGGCGGCGAGGTCCGCCACCAGCGGGATCACCGGGTTGCCGCCGGGGCGGGCGCGCAGGGCCAGGTCGCGGGCATCGAAGCGGTCGGCGCGCGCG
>NZ_JBOHCV010000127.1:0-5958 GCF_050698815.1 Streptomyces sp. | reverse complement strand
AGGACCTGACCGAGGTCGAGTACCTGTACTGGGTCGGCTGCGCGGGCGCCCTGGAGGACCGGGCCAAGAAGACCACCAAGGCCTTCGCCGAGCTGCTACACATCGCGGGCGTCAACTTCGCGATCATGGGCGGCGACGAGAAGTGCACCGGCGACTCACCCCGGCGGCTGGGCAACGAGTTCCTCTTCCAGCAGCTCGGCGAGGAGAACGTCGCCACGCTGAACGCCGCCTTCGGTGAGGACGCTGCGTCTGACAGCGGCTCCGCCGCGGGGGAAGGCATGACGGTCGAGAAGTCGAAGAAGAAGATCGTGGCGACCTGCCCGCACTGCTTCAACACCCTCGCCAACGAGTACCCCCAGCTGGGCGGCCACTACGAGGTCATCCACCACACCCAGCTGCTCCAGCACCTCATCGACGAGGGGAAGCTGGTTCCGGTCACCCCCGTCGAGGGTCTGATCACCTATCACGACCCCTGCTACCTGGGCCGCCACAACAAGGTCTACACGCCACCGCGCGAGATCATCGGCAAGGTCCCCGGGCTGCGGAACGAGGAGATGCACCGCCACAAGGAGCGCGGCTTCTGCTGCGGCGCGGGCGGCGCCCGGATGTGGATGGAAGAGCGCATCGGCAAGCGCGTCAACAACGAACGTGTGGACGAGGCCCTGGCCCTCGACCCGGACATCGTCTCCACCGCCTGCCCCTTCTGCCTCGTCATGCTGACGGACTCGGTCAACGGCAAGAAGAACGACGGCAAGGCCAAGGAGGAGCTGCGCGTCGTGGACGTGGCTCAGCTGCTGCTGGACTCCGTACGGACGCCGGGCGAGCCCTCGGCGGAGGGGGAGCCGGAGGAGGCGCCGGAGCCGGAGCCGGCGACGTAGGTGACTACGCAGCCAACCGCCGAGGCGGAACGGAGCGTGGTCCGGTACGACAATCTACGTTCGAATTCGGTCACATCACATTCCACACAGGTCAATCCCCTTCGGGGGATACCCATCGGGCAGCCCGCCGCCTAGCCTCCTGACCAGGGTGAGCGGAAGCGCTGTGATGAGGGAGGCAGCCCCCGATGCGGCAGGTGCGGGACGGCGGTGAGCCGGCGGCGGACGGCCGGCCCGTCCCCGCGCCCATCGTCGGGGGGACGGGGGGATGTTGACCAACGAGCGCCTGTGCCGACTGCACTTCACTTCCCGGGACCTCCCCCGCATCCGGATCGAGGTCGAGGAGTGCGCGGCCTCGGCGGGCCTCGGGGAGCCGCGCCGGGGCGAGTTCGTGGTCGCGGTCGACGCCGTCGCCACCAACGCGGTCGAGCACGCGGGCGGCACGGGCCGGCTGCTGTTGCGCCACCTCGCGGGCGAGCTGGAGTGCCAGGTGGAGGACACGGGCCCGGGCTTCTCGGAGGACGTCATCCCCGAGCTGGCGCCCGGCGTCGCCGGAGCCACGGAGGGGCGCGGACTGTGGCTCGCCCGGCTGGTCACCGACCGGCTCTCCGTCGAGCCGGCCGACGGCCCGGGGTCCGGCGCGGTGGTGACCTTCGCTGTCCGGCTGCCCGGCGGCTGAGCGGCCGCAGCCTGACCGGCCGACTGGCCGATGCGTCAACTTCCGGCAGTCCGGGCGTGGTTGACGACCCCATAACCATCGATACGCCCGGGAACCATTCTGGGCTCAGACATGTCTTCGATGTCCCGGGTCGTCCCGGACCACTGTCCCGCCTTCCCGGCCAACAGCCCGGGCAGGGCCGCCTGTTCGTTCGTACCGTTTCGGAGGATTCGTGCGCAGACACACCCGCACCATGAGCGCCGTCGCCGTCGCCCTCGGCGCCGCGGTGGCCGGTACCCTCGCCTGCAGCGCGGGCGCGGCCGAGCCGGGAGACACCGGCAGCGGTGGAGAGAGACCCGCGCAGGCGCGGTCCGCCGCCGCCCAGGCCCAGCAGATACGGGAGGACTTCAACGGCGACGGCTACAACGACCTCGCCGTCGGCGCCCCCGGCAACGCGGACTTCACCGGCTATCTCAGCATCGTCTACGGCTCCGCGAGCGGCCTCGACCCGGCCACCCGTACGGTCATCGACCAGAACACCCCCGGCGTCCCGGACACCGCCGAGCCCGGTGACTACTTCGGGGACACCCTGGCCGCCCGCGACCTGGACGGTGACGGCATCACCGACCTCGCGGTGCTGAGCCGGGGCGAGACGACCGAGGCACCGCGCGGCGAGGGCAGCGTGACCCTGCTATGGGGCGCGAAGGCCGGGCTGAGCGGCAAGGACGCGGCCCTTCTCCGCCCCGGCCAGGGCGAGCAGGTCTTCGGCCTCGGCTCGAACCTGACCGGCGGCGACTTCAACGGCGACGGCGACCAGGACCTGCTGATGTGGCGCGGCGGCGACGGCGGCCACAGCGTGCTGCGCGGCCCGTTCACCCGCACCGGCACATGGGCCGGAGAGCAGAAGGTGGAGCTGACCCAGGGCGACAGCGAGGTCATGAGCGTGGTGGCGGGTGACGTCACCGGCGACGGCGCCGACGACCTCGCGGTGCTGGAGTCCATGGAGGAGATGGCGCGGCCGGGCGATTTCTTCACGGGCGGCAAGAACGGTCTGCGCCACAGCTCCACCCTCCCCCACGGCGCGACCGGAGCCATCGGCGACTTCGACAAGGACGGCTACGGCGACCTGGCCTACCGCGCGGTGCCCGGCGGCGTCGTCGAGAACCTGCCCTACGACTCCGGCACCGTGAAGGTCCGCTACGGCACGGCGAGCGGCCCGGGCCAGCGGACCGCGACCTTCACCCAGGCCACTCCGGGGGTGCCGGGCGCGAACGAGAAGGCCGACCAGTTCGGCGGCACCCTCGCGGCCGGTGACGTCACCGGCGACGGCTACGCCGACCTCGCGGCCGGCGTCCCCTTCGAGGCGATCGGCGACAAGAAGGAAGCGGGCTCCTTCGTGCTGCTCAAGGGCGGCGCCAAGGGCCTGACCGGCACCGGCGCGCAGGCGATGAGCCAGGACTTCGCCGCCGTACCCGGTGTCGCGGAGGCGTCCGACCGCTTCGGCGGCGCCGTGCGGCTGCTCGACTTCGGCAAGGACGCCAAGGCCGACCTGGCCGTCTCCGCACCGGGCGAGAACGAGAAGAACGGCGCCGCGTGGTATTTCCCCGGCGGCGCCAAGGGCCTGACCACCAGCGGCGTACGCTCCTTCGCCCCGGGCGACGTGGGGGCACCCGCCGCGGCGGCGGGCTTCGGCCGGACCTTCGGCGGCTCGGTGTACGCCCCGCTGTGGGGGCAGGACTTCTAGGGCCCCTCCCGAGCCCTTCGGGTTGTACCGGATCGGCCACAATGCCGGGCCCGATCTCCCGGGCCCGGCATTGTCGGCGCCCGGGCAAGGTACGTTCGAAGGCGTGGCTGGTTTCAGGATGGGACGTGGCCGGGGTTCCCGGTCCGCACAGCAGCAAGGTCAGCAAGGTCAGTACCGCGCACCGCAGGCGCCGGGTCGCGCCGCGCCGGGCGCCGGCGGCGGCGCGTACGGACAGCGCCCGCCGGGGCAGCAGTGGCCGCCGATGAGAGGCGGCCGTGGAGAACCCGAATACCTGGGGGACCCGCACGGCCAGCACCCGCCGTACGGGCCCGGCCCCCGCGCCGCCGGATACCGGCCGGGACCCGGGCACGGTCAGGGCCCGCCGGCCGACCCGTACGCCGACAACCCCGGCGGCACCCGGTCCTTCACCGTCCCCGACCACCCCTACGGGCACCCGGACGACGGCTACGGGCAGGGCTACTGGCAGGGCCGTCCCAGCGGGCCGCCCCCCGGGCCCCGGCTGCACTGGAAGGACCTGCTCAGCGGCATCGTCTTTCGCCCCAGCGCCACCTTCTGGCAGATGCGCGACCACGCCGTGTGGGCCCCGGCGATCATCATCACCTTCCTCTACGGGCTGCTCGCGATCTTCGGCCTGGCCGAGGCCCGCGAAGAGGTCATCAACGCCACCCTCTCCAGCGCGATCCCCTACGTCCTGACCACCGGTGTCGCGGTCGTCCTCGCAGGCCTCATCCTGGGCGCCGTGACGCACACGCTGGCCCGCCAGTTCGGGGGCGCCGGCGCGTGGGCGCCGACGATCGGCCTGTCGATGCTGATCATGTCCCTGACGGACGCCCCGCGCCTGCTCGTCGCCATCTTCCTGGGCGGCACGGCACCCGCCGTACAGGTGCTGGGGTGGGTGACCTGGGTCGCGGCGGGCGCGCTCTTCACGTCGATGGTCAGCCGCTCGCACGACCTGCCCTGGCCGCGGGCGCTCGGCGCCTCCGCGGTCCAGCTGGTCGCGCTGCTGGTGCTGATGAAGCTCGGCACGTTCTAGCTCGTTCCAACTCGGCACGCTGTAGGACGCGGCCCCGTACCCCGCTCGCCGCCTGCCGGCCGGTCACCCCCTGCGGGGCCGGCCGGCAGCGGTGTCATCCCGCTGCTCCTCCGCGCTTTCGTGCGGGTCACCCGGGTGGAACGCCTCGTACTCA
The DNA here is from genome assembly GCF_050698815.1 of Streptomyces sp. Taxonomy (GTDB): domain Bacteria; phylum Actinomycetota; class Actinomycetes; order Streptomycetales; family Streptomycetaceae; genus Streptomyces. Next base: position 1,473 of record NZ_JBOHCV010000127.1, on the reverse strand, counting down.
TGCTCCGCGATGTCATGCGCATGGTGCACATTGATCACATGAATGACCAGTGCTCCCACCGCGATCATCGCCAGGATCACGCCGACAGTGACGAGAATGTCCATCGCTGCCACCCCTCAGAGCCCGCAACCGGCTCGAACCACGGGGCCCGCACTCACAGTTCGCCGAGAACGACGCCCCCGTGGAAGCCGGTGTACGACGTAGTCTCAGTAACCTCAGTATTTTCAGCCTACTCCTGATAGACCGGCGTCGCGGCTGGTGACAGGGGTAGCTGAGGGCGGGAGGGGGAGAACGCATGACAGAGGTGTTCCTGCGGCGGTTGAGCCGGTGGCAGGCGGATCAGCAACGGGAGGCCGTGGCCGACCTGTACGTCGAGGCGTACCGGGGAGCGGCCGACGAAGAGTTCCATGACCGGCAGGAGTACCTGAGGCAGCTGGGCGAGCACATGCAGCGTCCCGGCTTCGAAATGGTGATCGCGAGCGCCGCCGGTCTGGTGGCGGGCAGCGTCTACGGCTTCCGCGCCGACCGTACGGGCGATTACTGGCAGGGCCTCGACGGCGAACTCCCCAGCGAGATGGCGGAACTCACCGCTGCCGGCCGGGTGTTCATGATGGTCGAGCTGATGGTCCGCCCGTCCTTCCGGCGCGGCCGCGTCGCGACGCGGCTCCAGGAACAGCTGCTCACCCGCTCCGACAGCGGCTTGGCGGTCGTCCTGATAAACCAGGAGAACGCCACCGCCCGCGACGCGCTCCAGACCTGGAGCTGGCAGAGCCTCGGCAAGATCACTCCCGCCTCGGGCGGCCCGCCGCTCGAGGCGTGGACGCGCCGTATCCCCAGGTAACGGCCTTTCCTTACGGAATTCAGGACCCGTTACGGCGGGAGTAAACTGGACACATCGGGCCATTTATGTATTTTTGGCTGCCGGACCGCGGTGTCCCCCGGCCATCTTGTCGCCCCCCGGGGGGAGGCGGATAGGCGGTAACCATGAGGGTTGAACCACACATCTCAGAGGTGATCGAGCCGAATATTCCGGACGTGGACGCTTCCGCGCTGAACGCGCTCCATCTCCCGGTCGAGCCGGGCCTGTTGGCGCTCAGGCTGCAGGCGGCGCCTTCGCGGGAAGGGCTTTTCGACGGCGCCTGGTGGCCGCATTCGCGCAACATCCACGCGGAGCTCCCCGGCCTGATAGCCGTGATGACGGAACATCTGGGGACGATCGCGCGGGTCGGCCTGGACGCCGACGCCTGGGACGGTCTCGGGGAGCCGCTGTTCGTGGACGGCAGACTCGTGCACGTCGACTGGTTCCCGGTCGGGGACGACACGGTGATCATCACGCGCGGCGACCTCGACCACTTCTCGCTGCTCGCGATCCCGCCCGAGGCGAGCACCGACGAAGCGCACGCCGCGATGACCATGGCCACGCACATCGGCAACACCGAATCCGGCCAGCAGATCCTGGTGGCGACCGGCATC
>NZ_JBOHCV010000126.1:0-3143 GCF_050698815.1 Streptomyces sp. | reverse complement strand
ACGCCGTGCTGACCCAGCGCCGGGCCGACCGGCGGGGCCGGGTTGGCGGCGCCGGCCTGGATCTGGAGCTTGATCAGCCCCGAGACCTTCTTCTTCTTCTTGGGAGGCATGCTCTCTCCGGGTCCTTGTGAGAGGTGTTTCGCCCGCCGTCCGTCATCCGGATGCAGGCATACCGCACCACGATAGCCCGTACCGTGGCGCGCACTGAAACCGGCAGCCCACAACCGCCCTTGCGGGCGGTCCGAGCTGCCGGAAACCGGGTGGGAACCAGTCCTAGTTCTTCTGGATCTGGTCGAAGCTCAGCTCGACCGGCGTCTCGCGGCCGAAGATCTCGACGAGGCCCTTGACCTTCTTGGAGTCGGCGTTGATCTCGTTGATCGTCGCCTGCAGCGTCGCGAACGGGCCGTCGGTGACCGTGACGGAGTCGCCGACCTCGAAGTCCAGCACCTGGACCTCGACCCTGCGGCCGGCGCCGCCCGCGGCCTTGCCCTCTTCCCCGGCCGCGGCGGCCTTGGCGGCCTTCTCCTCGGCCTCGGGGGCGAGCATCTTGACGATCTCGTCGAGGGTGAGCGGGTAGGGGTCGTAGGCGTTGCCGACGAACCCGGTGACGCCCGGGGTGTTACGGACGACGCCCCAGGACTCGTTCGTCAGGTCCATCCGGACCAGGACGTAACCCGGCAGCTTGTTCTGCCGGACGGTGCGGCGGTCGCCGTTCTTGATCTGGACGACCTCCTCCTGCGGCACCTCGGCCTGGAAGATGAAGTCCTCGACGTTGAGCGAGACGGCGCGCTGCTCGAGGTTGGTCTTCACGCGGTTCTCGTAACCCGCGTAGGTGTGGATCACGTACCACTCGCCGGGCAGCAGCCGCAGTTCGTCACGGAGCTCGGCGACGGGGTCGGCCGCCTCCGGCTCCTCGTCCTCCGCGGCGGTTTCGGCGTCGGGCTCCTGCCCGGCCTCCTGCGCTACGGCGTCCTCGGCGGTCTCCGCGACCTGGTCCGTCTCGACGTGCACGGCCGCCTCTTCGGCGGCCTCTCCCCCAGCGTCCGCCCTGTCCACACTGTCGTCAGCCGCCTCGACGATGTCGCGTGCGGTGTCGTCACCTTCGGCGGACTCGACGGCATCGTTCAGGTTGGGATCAGACACTGTGGCTGCTTCTTCCTGGCTTCATGGGCTCGAACATACGGAAAGCTCCGCGTGGCGGCGCCTTCGCGGGGGTCAGCCGAAAACGTACTTGACGACCTCTGTGAACCCATAGTCAATCACGGTCACGAAACCGATGATGATGACCACGAAGACGATCACCACGGAGGTGTACGTCGTCAGCTGGTGCCGGGTGGGCCAGACGACCTTGCGCAGCTCGGCGACGATCTGCCGGTAGAAGAGCGCGAGTCGGGCCAGAGGGCCCTTCTTGCCGCGCTTGCCCCCGCGACGGGGCCTGTCGGACGACCCGCCGGGTTCGGGGACCTCGGTGGTGTCCGTGATCTCCGTCACTCGTCCTCACCTGATCCGGATCGTTGCCCTGCGGGTTAGGGGCCCGCCGCACGGCGCTGCAATTCAGTACGTATGCAACTACACACACGCCGCGTCGGCGGTGTGCGGAGCAGGGCCGGAGGGACTCGAACCCACAACCGCTGGTTTTGGAGACCAGTGCTCTTCCAATTGAGCTACGACCCTTTGTGGTTCCCCAACTTACCGCATCGGAACGACTGCACGGAGTGCGCGGACCTGGGCGGCTGGTCGGGGGCCGACGACGTAGGAGTGTACGTGCTCCGGGGGCGGGCGTCGAACACGTAATGTCGCGCACACCGCTGCGTCCCCGGTGCCGGTCCTGACGGCTGTCTGGGAACATGCCCCTATGACCGCTGCGACTCCACCTGCACAGTCCCCGACCGACCGACGCGTATCGGCCCGCATCGGGTCGATCTCCGAGTCCGCGACGCTCGCCGTCGACGCCAAGGCGAAGGCGCTGAAGGCCGCCGGTGCCCCGGTGGTCGGCTTCGGCGCCGGCGAACCGGACTTCCCGACGCCCGACTACATCGTCGACGCGGCCGCCGCCGCCTGCCGCGACCCCAAGAACCACCGGTACACGCCGGCCGGCGGTCTCCCCGAGCTCAAGACGGCGATCGCCGCGAAGACGCTGCGCGACTCCGGATACGAGATCGAGCCGTCCCAGGTGCTGGTCACCAACGGCGGCAAGCAGGCCATCTACGAGTCGTTCGCCGCCATCCTCGACCCGGGCGACGAGGTCATCGTCCCGGCGCCGTACTGGACCACCTACCCGGAGTCGATCCGGCACGCGGGCGGCGTCCCGGTCCCCGTCGTCGCCGACGATACCACGGGCTACCTGGTCACCGTGGAACAGCTGGAGGCGGCCCGCACGGAGCGCACGAAGATGGTGCTCTTCGTCTCCCCGTCCAACCCGACCGGCGCGGTCTATCCGCAGGCCCAGGTCGAGGCCGTCGGCCGGTGGGCCGTCGAGCACGGGCTGTGGGTGATGACGGACGAGATCTACGAGCATCTGGTGTACGGCGACGCCACGTTCACGTCGCTGCCGGCCGCCGTGCCCGAGCTGCGCGACAAGTGCGTCGTGGTCAACGGCGTGGCCAAGACGTACGCGATGACGGGCTGGCGGGTGGGCTGGGTCATCGGCCCGAAGGACGTCATCAAGGCCGCGACCAACCTGCAGTCGCACGCCACCTCCAACGTGAACAACGTGTCGCAGGCCGCCGCCCTCGCCGCGGTCTCCGGCGACCTGGACGCGGTAGCGGCGATGCGCACGGCCTTCGACCGGCGCCGCCGGACCATCGTGCGGATGCTGAACGAGATCGAGGGCGTGGTCTGCCCGGAGCCCGAGGGCGCCTTCTACGTCTACCCGTCGGTCAAGGGCCTGCTGGGCAAGGAGATCCGCGGCAAGCGGCCGAGCAGCAGCGTCGAGCTGGCAGAGGTGATCCTCGAGGAGGCGGAGGTCGCGGTCGTACCGGGCGAGGCGTTCGGCACGCCGGGCTACCTGCGGCTGTCCTACGCGCTGGGCGACGAGGACCTCGCCGAGGGCGTGTCCCGGATGCAGAAGCTGCTGGGCGAGGCGCGCGGCTGACCGCTCCCCCGCATCGCCGTCGAGTCGGCCCCGGAACGTGTTCCGGGGC
>NZ_JBOHCV010000125.1:0-5001 GCF_050698815.1 Streptomyces sp. | reverse complement strand
CTCCTACCACCTGGCCCGGGAGGGGTACGGCGACGTCGCGTTCGCGCCCTCGCTGCTCACCGCCGTGCTGGCCGGCGCCTGCCTCGGCTTCCTGCCGCACAACTTCTCGCCGGCCCGGATCTTCATGGGTGACTCGGGCTCGATGCTGATCGGGCTGACCCTGGCCGCGTCCGCGGTGACCGCGTCGAGCACGGCCGACTCGCAGACGTTCGCGAACTCGCCGGCCGACACGCTGCCGATGTACCTGCCGTTCCTGCTGCCGCTGGTGGTGCTGGCCATTCCGCTGGTCGACCTGGTGATGGCCGTGGTCCGCCGGGTCAAGGCCGGGCGCTCGCCGTTCTCGCCGGACAAGCTGCACCTGCACCACCGGCTGCTGGAGATCGGGCACTCGCACAGCCGCGCGGTGCTGATCATGTACTTCTGGTCGGCCCTGATCGCCTTCGGCGCGGTCGCCTTCTCGGTGCAGTCCTCCAGCCTGGCGATCGTGCTCCTCATCGTGCTGCTGTGCGCGGTCGGGCTCGTCGTACTGCTGCTGCCGCGGTTCACGCCGCGGATCCCGGGCTGGGCGGAGGCGCTCGTACCGCCCCGGTACCGGAGCGGTCAGGAGGAGTTGCCGGAACCGCTCCTCCAGGGGGACCCGGTCCAACTCGCCGCGGACGCAGGGGAGTCCGGCGAGGCGGCGGAGGCGATGGAGTCCGAGCAGCACCTTGACCCGGCCTTTGCCGGGCTCCACGGCGCTACGGCGATCAGCACCAACCGTCAACAGGGCGCACACAGTTCACGCCCTGCGTGTGACGGGCAGCACACGAAGTAGGTAAAGACCTGATCAAATAGTTTGTGATACCGTTCACGAAACCCGGCGATGGGGCCGAAGAACCGTAGAGCGACGGTTCTCGGCGCGAGGCTCGTACCCCTCACGCCGGGGACACGGTTGTCCCTGACGACAGACGCCCCCGATCTTCCGGAGCTTTTCCATGCCGTCGAACGACGCCCGCATGCTGGTGCAGTGCGCCGTCCCGACCGCCCTCGCAGGTGTCGTGGCCGCGGTGGTGAGCGGTGTGCTCGCCGGCGGCAAGGGCGCCGTCGGCGCGGCAGCCGGCGCGGTGGTGGTGATCCTTTTCATGGGGATCGGCCTCGTCGTGCTGCAGCGCACCGCCAGGTCCCTTCCGCACCTTTTCCAGGCGATGGGCCTGCTGCTCTACACGACGCAGATCCTGCTGCTCGCCGTGGTCCTGATCACGTTCAAGGACACGTCGCTCTTCAACACCAAGGCGTTCGCGTTCTCGTTGCTGGGTGCCGCGCTGCTGTGGGTCGCCGCTCAGGCCCGTGCGCACACGAAGGCCAAGATCCTTTATGTGGAACCCGAACCCTCTGCCGCCGCCGGTGGTGACACGAACAAGGTCGCCGCGACAGGGGCCAATTCGTGACCCGCGGCACACGTAGGGCCGGGATAAGCAACCGTTCGGACAACTGCTATCGTCCCTTGCCAACTGCGGTGCAGCAGGCGCAGGCGGCCGAGCTCGCCCGTCCCCCGAGACGGAGCGGGTGGCCCCGCTCGCTGTTCAGCTGCCGCTCCCACATTCGTCAGACCAGTCCAGTGCCGCTCCGTGGCCGCGTGCCGCGCCGACACATCGAGGTAGCCGTATCCATGCGCCATGCCGAAGGAGCTCGCGGTGAGTGCTGACCAGATGCTCGCCTTCGAGACCGATTGCCACCTCTTCGAGGGGTGTGGCTTCAGTACCGTTTCGCCCGGCTTGCACTCCTTCGTATTCAAACCGCTCTTCACGGTCGGCGGGTACGACGTCAACAAGTCCATGCTGCTCGCGCTGTTGGGCACCATCGCGATCCTGTGGTTCTTCCAGGCCGCGTTCGGCAAGCCCAAGGTGGTGCCGGGCAAGCTGCAGATGATCGGTGAAGCCGGATACGACTTCATCCGTCGCGGCGTGGTCTACGAGACGATCGGCAAGAAGGAGGGCGAGAAGTACGTCCCCTTGATGGTCGCCCTGTTCTTCTTCGTCTGGGTGATGAATCTCTGGTCGGTCATCCCGCTCGCCCAGTTCCCGGTGACGTCGATCATCTCGTACCCGATGGGTCTGGCGCTGATCGTCTACATCACGTGGGTCTCACTGACCTTCAAGCGTCACGGTTTCGTCGGCGCCTTCAAGAACTTCACCGGGTACGACAAGTCGCTCGGCGCGGTGCTGCCGATGAGCATGACGATCGAGTTCTTCTCGAACCTGCTGGTGCGGCCCTTCACCCACGCGGTTCGGCTCTTCGCCAACATGTTCGCCGGTCACCTGCTGATCGTCATGTTCACGGTCGCCACCTGGTACATGCTGAGCGGCATCGGGATCGCCTTCGCGGGCGTCTCGTTCGTGATGACCATTGCGATGACGGCCTTCGAGCTGTTCATCCAGGCTGTCCAGGCGTACGTCTTCGTTCTCCTGGCGAGCAGCTACATCCAAGGTGCGCTCGCCGAGAGCCACTGAGAACCCCTGCCCGAACAACGACCACCTGGTTGTCCGGTGGCCAACCCCCACCGGTCCGTTAGACAGAAGGAAGAAACGGCATGTCCGCTCTCCAGAACCTCGCTGCCGTCAGCGGCTCCCTCGGCTCGATCGGCTACGGCCTCGCCGCGATCGGCCCGGGCATCGGCGTCGGCATCGTCTTCGGTAACGGCACCCAGGCGCTCGCCCGTCAGCCCGAAGCCGCTGGTCTGATCCGTCAGAACCAGATCCTCGGCTTCGCCTTCTGTGAGGCGCTCGCCCTGATCGGCATCGTCATGCCGTTCGTCTACGGTCCGTGATCGTCACTCACTGACCGACTCACTCGTCGAAAGGCACTGATGTGATCGCCCTGGTACAGATGGCGGCCGAGAAGCAGAATCCGCTCCTGCCGCCGATCCCAGAGCTCGTCATCGGCCTGATCGCTTTCGCCATCGTCTTCTTCTTCCTCTGGAAGAAGCTCCTCCCGAACATCAACAAGGTTCTGGAGCAGCGCCGTGAGGCCATCGAAGGCGGTATCGAGCAGGCTGACGCGGCCAAGGAAGAAGCCGCAGAGGTCCTCAAGCAGTACAAGGACCAGCTCGCCGAGGCCCGGCACGAGGCCGCGCGGATGCGTTCCGAAGCGCAGGAGCAGGGCGCCACGCTCATCGCTGAGATGCGCGCGGAAGGCCAGCGGCAGCGCGAGGAGATCGTGCAGGCCGGGCATGCGCAGATCGTGGCCGACCGCAAGCAGGCGGCGCAGGCGCTGCGCCAGGACGTGGGCAAGCTCGCCACCGACCTGGCCGGCAAGCTGGTCGGGGAGTCCCTCGAGGACCACGCCCGGCAGAGCCGTACGATCGACCGCTTCCTCGAGGACCTCGAGGAGAAGGCCGAGGCCGCCCGATGAACGGCGCGAGCCGTGAGGCACTGGCCGCCGCCCGTGAGAGCCTGACGGCGCTGACCGACTCGACGTCGGTCGACGCCGTGGCGCTCGCCGACGAGCTGGCCGCCGTGACCGTACTGCTCGACCGCGAGAAGTCGCTGCGCCGGGTCCTCACCGACCCGTCGCGCAGTGGCGAGCGCAAGGCCGAGCTGGTCGGGACCGTGCTGGGCGGCCAGGTCGGCGGCACCACCGTCGACCTGATCTCCGGCATGGTGCGTTCCCGCTGGTCGGCCTCGCGTGACCTGGTCGACGCGACCGAGGAGCTGGCGGACTCCGCCGACCTCGTCGCCGCCGAGCGGGACGGCTCGCTGGAGGAGACCGAGGACGAGCTGTTCCGGTTCTCCCGTACCGTCTCCTCCGCGCCCGACCTGCGGGCCGCACTCGCCAGCCCCACGGCCGCCGTCGAGGCGAAGGTGCGGCTGCTGCACACCCTGCTCGGCGGCAAGGCTCGGCCTGCCACGGAGCGGCTGGTCACGCGTCTGGTGAGTGTGCCGCGGGGACGTAGCCTGGAGGGTGGACTGCAGGCCCTCTCCACCCTGGCGGCGGAGCGGCGGGACCGGTCGGTGGCGATCGTCACCTCCGCGGTGCCGCTGAGCGACCGGCAGCGGGAGCGTCTCGGTTCGGCGCTGGCGACCCTTTACGGGCGCCGGATGCACCTGAATCTCGACGTGGACCCCGAGGTCCTGGGCGGCATCACGGTGCGCGTCGGGGACGAGGTCATCAACGGCTCCATCGCGGACCGCCTCGGTGAGGCGGAGCGGCGGATGGCCGGCTGACGGTTCCGGCCGCGGTGCGGCCGCGGCAGTGCGCACACACCAACTCAACAGCATCACTTAGCGGCCCGAGTTGGGCCGTAGAAGATCGATACGGTCCCAACAAGGAGAGCAGGGAACCCAGATGGCGGAGCTCACGATCCGGCCGGAGGAGATCCGGGACGCACTGGAGAATTTCGTCCAGTCGTACGAGCCGGACGCGGCCTCGCGCGAAGAGGTCGGGACGGTCAGCGTTGCCGGAGACGGCATCGCGAAGGTCGAGGGTCTTCCCTCGGCCATGGCGAACGAGCTGCTGAAGTTCGAGGACGGCACCCTCGGCCTCGCCCTCAACCTTGAGGAGCGCGAGGTCGGCGCGGTTGTCCTCGGTGAGTTCAGCGGCATCGAGGAGGGCCAGCCGGTGCGGCGCACCGGCGAGGTTCTGTCGGTTCCGGTCGGCGACGGCTATCTCGGCCGCGTCGTGGACCCGCTGGGTGCCCCCGTGGACGGGCTCGGCGAGATCGAGTCCGAGGGCCGCCGCGCCCTCGAGCTGCAGGCCCCCTCGGTCATGGACCGCAAGTCGGTGCACGAGCCGATGGCGACCGGCTACAAGGCCGTCGACACCATGACCCCGATCGGCCGCGGCCAGCGTCAGCTGATCATCGGCGACCGGCAGACCGGCAAGACCGCGCTATGCGTCGACACGATCATCAACCAGCGCGACAACTGGCGCAGCGGCGACCCGGACAAGCAGGTCCGCTGCGTCTACGTCGCCATCGGCCAGAAGGGCTCCACCATCGCGTCCGTACGCGGCGCCCTGGAGGAG
>NZ_JBOHCV010000124.1:0-2390 GCF_050698815.1 Streptomyces sp. | reverse complement strand
CGCTCGCGACGATCCTGCGGATCAGCCGCACGCTGGCGGTGCCCGGGGCCGTCGTGGTCGGCCTGACCGGCGCCTACCAGGTCGTCGACGGCCCGTGGTCGCTCGCCGGCGATGCATGGCTGGCGGCCGGCGTCGCGCTCTACGTCGCGGTGTTTGCCACGGCGCTTGGCTACCTCGTCCCGTCGCTGCGGCGCGCGGAGGCCGAGGCGCGGCGGATGGCCGCGGCGGGGGAGACCGGCTTGTCGGACGCATACCTGGAGACCGTGCGCGGCCTCAAGCTCGCGGGCGCGGCGGTCGGCGCCGGCGTGCTGGCGATCGTGGCGCTCATGGAGCTCAAGCCGTTCTGATGGCCGAGGCGACGCTGATCGGCCTCGTCCGCGGCGGCTGGCTGGTGCTGACGTTCGCGATGCTCTTCTCGCGCTTCCTGTTCCAGGCGCGCGGCGCGGCGTGGATGCGCGCGTTCCTGGACGGATGGCAGGAGGGGACGGCCAAGCGCGCCTGGGGCGCGGTGACGCTCGCCTACGCGGCCGTCGTGGTGGTGGGAGCGCTGACGCTGGAGGGCGACCTGAGCACGCTCGAGTGGATCCTGCTCGGGCTGCTGCTGGCGGTGCTGCTCGCCGACGGGCTCGTCAACGTGCTCCCGGCGGGCTTCCGGACGTTCAAGGACTCCGTCCAGGAGGCGTGGGTCCGCCGCCGCGGTGCGGGCACGGCCGCGGCCGGCGACGAGCCGCCGCGGCAGGGCGGTGCCACTGCCACGCTGGACGGGCTGAAGACCTACGACCAGGCCGTCGTCCACGAGGACGGCGAGAGCCGCAGGACCGGCGCCGGCCTCTCCGAGATGGCCGTGGACGACGGCGGCACCCTGCAGACCTACTGCATCGACATGGACAACCCCACACAGCAGCAGGCGCGTTACGCGGAAACGCCCTGGAGTGCCACCTCCCTGCACGACAACCCGGACGCCGGCAAGATCCGATGGATACTTCAGCACTCCTACCCGCAGGTGAACGACCTGCAGGCGCTCGCGAAGTCGTCCGGCGCCGGCCGGCTCTCCCCGGCGACGGCGGCAGCCGGTACGCAGGTGGCGATATGGCGCTACACGGAGAACACAGGGCAGGCTGAGAGCGCTGAGAAGACCGGGAGCGCCGAGCACGACAAGGGCACCGACGGCGTCGGGGTGACGGCGGCCGACCCGGCCGCCGAGAAGCTCGCGGATCATCTCCAGCGGGCCGCCCGGAAGCTCGCCGAGCCCCAAGCGTCGCTCTCCCTCGACCCAGCTGGCGTCTCCGGTGCGGGCGGCGGCCGGCTGGGTCCGGTCACGGTGCGGACCACCGCGCCGAGCGTCGCCGTCTCTCCGGCCCCGGACGCCGCCTCGCGGGACGTACGGGTGGTGGGCAAGGACGGCAAGCCGGTGACCGCCGCGCGGGACGGTGCGCGGCTCTACTTCGACGTACCGGACAAGGACGAGCCCGCGTCGACCTCGCTGACGGTCCAGGCCGCCACCAAGATCCCGGTCGGGCGCGCCTTCACCGGCGTCGGGGCGGGCGCCACCAGCCAGACCCAGATACTCGCGGGGTCCAGCCAGTCCACGGTCTCCGCGACGGCGAGCGTCCACTGGGCGAAGGACGGCGCACTGCCCGCCGTCACCGCGGAGAAGAACTGCGTCAAGGGCGGTGTGGACGTCACCGTCGCCAACCCCGGTGACCGGCCCTTCCACTTCAAGATCGCGGACAAGGACCACGAGGTGGCCGGGGGCAGGACCAAAACGGTCACCGTGCCGGTCGCCGAGGATCAGCCGTACCGCATTTCCGTCACACCAGTCACCCCTGTCACCGGCCAGGACGGCTTCGCGGAGACCTTCACGGGCGTGCTGGACTGTGCGACCGCGAGTGCGGTGGACGGCAAGGACGACTCGGGAATCTCGCCGCAGTCGCGGACGGCCGCGGCGGGCGGCGCGCGGACCGGCGCCGCCGGTACGGGTGTCGTGGACGACGGCGGCGACCTCGCTCGGACCGGGGCCAGTAACACCCCGCTGATCCTCGGCATCGCGATCGGCCTGGTGCTGCTCGGTCTGGTGGCCGTGCTCGCGGTGCGCAAACGCACACCGGACAGCGGCGATCGGTAGCCACATGTGGTCGACCGGTCACGGGACGGATCCGCCCGGGCGGCCGCGGGCGACGGCCCCGTTTCCGGCTCGGGGGCGGTGTGCGGCAAGATGGGTCTGATACCCATGCGGCGCAGCCGCGATTCGAGACCTACAGATTGCCGGACGGTTCCTCTTGGCTGAGTACATCTACACCCTTCGCAAGGCGCGCAAGGCGCACGGCGACAAGGTGATCCTCGACGACGTCACCTTGAGCTTCCTGCCCGGCGCGAAGATCGGTGTCGTG
>NZ_JBOHCV010000123.1:0-5355 GCF_050698815.1 Streptomyces sp. | reverse complement strand
TACCCGGAAGACGACGGGGTCGAGGTCGAAGTAGCGGCCGAGGCCCGCGCACACACCCCCGACGACCTTGGGCTGCCGGCTCCGGGTGAGCCTGCGGGCGGGCGGCGCCGCCTCCGGTGCGCCCTGCTGCCCGGGTGCGCCCTGGGCCGCCGCGTCCTGGTCCTCGGTCATGCGCCTATGGTGACCCCCGCCTCCCCTCCGGGCATCGGGGCCCGACCCCTACCCGACCCTGATTTACGGAGCGCCGGTGCCCGCGCCGCCTCCCCCATGGCCTCCGGCATGGGTGGTGCCCCCAGTACGGCCCGAACTACAGGGTTGTGTCAGGGGCGAACCCTGATGACCGCACCGGCCCGCCCGTGTGACGATCGGTTCATGCCCCCCGCCCCGCCGACCGCGAGCACCGGTTCCTCGGCGAGCGCCGGCCCCCCGCCCGCCGAGGACGCCGCCGGCAACGGCGGCACCAGCGGCACGCCGCCCCCGCTGCGCAAGCTGTACCGCAGCGCCGAGGGCCGCATGCTCGGCGGCGTCGCCCGTGGCCTCGCGGGGCACTTGGGGCTGCCGGTCTCCTGGGTCCGCATCGTCTTCATCGCGCTGGCCGTGACCGAGGGACTGGGCGTGCTGCTCTACGCGTCCTTCTGGTTCGTCGTGCCGCTCGGTACGGGCGGGGTCGACGCCGCCCGTAAGGCGAGCACCACCGCGCCCGCCGAACCCGAGGGCAAGGCCCGCCGCCGCGTCCGCAGGCCCGACAAGGGCCAGATCTTCGCCGTGCTGGCGGTGCTGATCGGCGCCGGAGTACTCGCCGACAACCTGCAGTTCGGCCGCGTGAACACCTACGTGTGGCCGGTGCTGCTGATCGGCCTGGGCGTCGCCCTGGTCTGGCGGCAGGCGGACGACGCCCGCCGCGCCCACTGGGCAGCGGTCACCCGCCGCCGGGCACTGGTGCCGATCGCGCGCAGCGCGGCCGGTGTGCTGCTGGTGGCGGTGGGCGTCAGCGGCATCGTGGTCGTGCAGGGCTCCGCCCGCCATCTCGGCCCGGTCCTGCAGGCCGCCCTCGCCGTCCTGGTCGGCGTCGCGCTGCTCGCCGGTCCGTACCTCGTACGGATGATGCAGGACCTGTCCGAGGAACGGCTGATGCGCATCCGCGCACAGGAACGCGCCGAGGTCGCGGCGCACGTACACGACTCCGTGCTGCACACCCTCACCCTCATCCAGCGCAACGCCGACCAGCCCCGCGAGGTGACCCGCCTCGCCCGCGCCCAGGAACGCGAGCTGCGCGCGTGGCTCTACAAGCCGCAGGGCAGAGGAAAGGGGGCCGCCGAGGACGCGGCGGCGAAACCGGCGACGCTGGCCGAGTCCGTACGGGCCACGGCCGCCGAGGTCGAGGACTATCACGGCGTACCGGTGGAGGTCGTGTGCGTCGGCGACTGCCCCCTCGACGTGGGCCTGGACGCACAGGTTCAGGCCGCGCGCGAGGCGATGGTCAACGCCGCCAAGTACGGTGGCGAAGGAGGGGCGGTGCAGGTCTTCGCGGAGGTGGAGGACGGCACGGTCTTCGTGTCCGTACGCGACCGGGGCCCGGGCTTCGACCCGGACGCGGTGCCGGCCGACCGGATGGGCGTGCGCGAGTCCATCATCGGCCGCATGCGGCGTCACGGCGGTACGGCCCGGCTGCGGTCGACGCCGGGCGAGGGGACAGAGGTGGAGCTGGAGATGGAGAGGGCGACGGAGTCTTGACTGCTCCCCCAGCTGAAGCAGGGGGATTCCCGTACGGCCTGATGGCCACACGCCGCCTACGCGGTACGCCTCGCGGCGCGGGGTTTCTGTTTCACAGCCGACTGCGGAAGGGAGGACCCTTGCCGTCTGACATCAGCTCCACAGACATCGCCAGGGTTCTCCCCGGCTACGGCTCGACCAGCCGCAAGAATGTTCTTCGCCGCATTGATGTCCCGGTCATGCCGGGTACGGCAGCCCGGACAGGTCCAGTGCCGGGTAGAAAGTTTCAGCTCAGTCAGCAGATGCCCACACGTAGAGCACGTCTTGGACGACGGGTACCAGCGGTCGATCACCACAAGGTGCCGTCCGGCACGTTCTGCCTTGTACTCCAGCTGACGTCGGAACTCACCCCACCCGCAGTCCGAGATGGCTTTGGACGGGTTGCGGTTCTTCACCATGTTCTTAACCGTGAGGTCTTCGATCACAATGATGTCGGTTTCACGGACCAGCTTGGTGCTGGTGCGATGCAGAAAATCGACACGCGCGTTGCGGACCTTGCGGTGGGCCCGTGCGACCTTCTTCCTGGCCTTCCTGCGGTTCATGCTGCCGCGCTGACAGCGGGCCATGCGCCGCTGGTAGCGGGCGAGGTTGCGCTGCTTCTTCGTCAGGTGACGAGGGTTGGCGATGCGCTCCCCGTCGCTGGTAACTGCGAAGTTCTTGATGCCCAGATCGATGCCGACCTCATGCCCGGCAGTCTCCAAGGGCTCTGGCTCAGCGGTGTCGACGGCGAAGGTGACGTACCAGCGTCCGTCAGGGTCGCGGGAGATCACCACCATGGTCGGGTTCAGCGTGGCCAGGTCAGTATTTTTGAAGGACCACACGAACCTGAGCGGTGTTGCAGTCTTAGCCATGCACAGTTCGCCGTTGCCCATACGGAACGCCGAGCGGGTGTAGTGCGCGGACTGACGGGAGTTGCGGTTTTTGAACCTGGGGTACTTTGCCCGTCCGGCAAAGAAATTCGCGAACGCGGTGTGCTGGTGACGCAGTGTCTGCTGAAGGGGAACACTGGAGACCTCGGACAGAAACGCGAGATCCTCCGTCTTCTTCCACTTCGTCAGTGCGGCATCGGTCTCCTTGTACGAGGTCCTGATGCCTCTCTGGTGGTAGTCACGGTGCCGCTCACCGAGGGTCTTGTTCCACACCAGACGTACACAGCCGAACGTGCGGCCGAAGATGGCCGCCTGCTCGGAGTCCGGGTATGCCCGGCACTTGTACGCTACCCTCACGGGCAACAGCTTACACATCGCTGCAACTTGAGTAAGACTGCTGGCCGGATACTGGCGAACTCCGTTCTCGGACCGTCCCGGCTTCGCCGGGCCGCTCCCGGCGGAGTCCGAATTCCTCCCCGGCCTGAAGTCCGGGGCATCCTTCGGAGGTATCGGTGACCGACGAGACAGCAGGCACTCCCGAGGGCACCCCGGCGGGCGCACCGGCACCCGCGCCGGCGACGGCACCCGGATCCGCACCCGCGCCGTCCGGCCGGGTCAGGGTCGTCCTCGTCGACGACCACCGGATGTTCCGCGCGGGCGTACAGGCGGAGATCGGCGTGACGGAGACGACGGGAGTCGAGGTGATCGGCGAGGCCGGCGACGTCGACCAGGCCGGCACCGTCATCGCGGCCACCCGCCCCGACGTCGTCCTGCTGGACGTGCACCTGCCGGGCGGCGGCGGCGTCGAAGTGCTGCGCCGCAGCGCCCCCTTGATGTCCGGCGCCGACTCCCCCGTACGCTTCCTCGCCCTGTCGGTCTCCGACGCCGCCGAGGACGTCATCGGCGTCATCCGCGGCGGCGCCCGCGGCTACGTCACCAAGACCATCACCGGCACCGACCTCGTCGACGCCATCTTCCGCGTCTCCGAGGGCGACGCGGTCTTCTCTCCTCGCCTCGCGGGCTTCGTGCTGGACGCCTTCGCCTCCACCGACGCGCCGCCGGTCGACGAGGACCTCGACCGCCTCACCCAGCGCGAACGCGAGGTGCTGCGGCTCATCGCCCGCGGCTACGCGTACAAGGAAGTCGCCAAGCAGCTCTTCATCTCGGTGAAGACCGTCGAGTCGCACGTCTCCGCGGTCCTCCGCAAGCTTCAGCTCTCCAACCGCCACGAGCTGACCCGCTGGGCGACCGCGAGGCGTCTGGTCTGAGGCGCCCGGGTCTGCGCCGGCGCCCGCATCCGCGCCCAACCGGCCGCTGATCAAACTCCGTTCGTCACACCAGCACACCAGCACACCAGCACACCGGTGGTGACCGCCGCTGCGCGCGCCCGCGCGCACGACTCCACCGACCGCGCTCCAGATCCCCCGTGACGAGTGGTTTGGACCGCCACCCCGGTTTCACCGGTTTTCGCCGGGCATGCCCCGCTCACGTCGTAGCACGCAGCAATACTGCCGACACTGAGCGTGAGGAGTTGCGCAATGGTGAAGCCGACCCGCGGGAGCGTCCATGGGTGAGGAATGGTTCGCCGTCCTCCCGGACAGCGACACCGGCTTCGCCGCGGCGCGCGCCCTGCGCCCGCTGGCGAGCTGCACGGTCGAGCACGCGTCCGGACGACCGTGGCTGCTGGGCCACTGGTCGTGCGAACAGGTGACCGTCGCCGCGGCGGGTACGGCGCGACTGGTGGTGGCGGGAGAGTGCCCGGCCACCGCCGCATCACTGCGGGAGTCGCTGCGCACGGTCGATTCGGTGCTCGACCTGGACAGGGTGACCGCGGGGCTGCCCGGCTGCTTCCACGCCCTCGCCTCGATCGGCGGACGGGTGCGCGTGCAGGGCACGCTGGCCTCCGTACGGCGGGTCTTCCGCGTCCGCTTCGGAGACGCGGTGGTGGCGGCGGACTCGGCACGGGTGCTGGCCCAACTGACCGCCGCCGACTGGGACCCGGCCTGGCTGGCCCTGCGACTGGCCTCGACGGCCTCGCCGTTCCCGCTCCACGAAACCACGCCGTGGCACGGTGTGCGGGCCGTGCCCGGCGATCACTGGCTGGCACTGGAGCAGGACGGCACGGCGTCCCGTCTGCGGCGCTGGTCACCCCCCGAACCGGAGTTGCCGCTCGCCGAGGGTGCGTCGGCCGTACGGGACGCGCTGTCGGCAGCGGTGAACGTACGTACGGCCGCGGGCGGAACCGTCAGCTCCGACCTCTCCGGCGGCATGGATTCCACCAGCGTCACCTTCCTGGCCGCGCACGGCCCGGCCGCCCTGGTGGCCTACCGCTGGTCGGAACACGACGAGCAGGCCGCCGACGCGCTGCCGCGCGCCCGGCACCTGGTGGACCGGAGGCACCGGATGGCGGCGATGCTGTTCGCCGGGATCGCCCCAGACGCGCCCCCCGCCGACCTGGAGGAACCCCTGGCGTGGACGAGCACCCGCGCGCGCGTCGCGCACGTGGCGGCCGCCATGGCAGCCGCGGGGTCACGGGTGCATCTGGGCGGCCACGGTGGCGACGAACTGTTCCGGCCCGGTCCCGGCTACCTCCACGATCTGGTGCGCGACTGCCCGCGCAGCGGCCTGCGGCGGCTGCGGGACCACCGCGCCGCGGCCCGGTGGTCGACGGGCGCCGTCGTGCGGGCGCTGGCCGACCTCCGTACGCCCGCCC
>NZ_JBOHCV010000122.1:0-21227 GCF_050698815.1 Streptomyces sp. | reverse complement strand
GATCGCGTCGTTGATGCAGGAGCCGCCCCGGAGGTAGGCGGTGTGGCCGTCGCCCTCGTAGGTCAGCAGGCGGGCCGAGGAGAGCTGGCCCGCGAGGCCCTGGGCCCAGGCGTAGGGGGTGGCCGGGTCGCGGGTGGTGCCGACGACGAGGATCGGGTCGGCGCCCTTGGCCGCGATGTGGCGAGTCTGGCCGGTGGGCTTCTCCGGCCAGTAGCCGCAGTTCAGAGCGGCCCAGGCGAAGCCCCGGCCGAAGACGGGTGAGGTCTTCTCGAAGGAGGGCACGGCGTCGCGCACCTCGTCCGGGGAGGAGAAGGCGGCGGGGAGGTCGAGGCAGTTGACGGCCGGGTTGGCGTACATGATGTTGCCGTAGCGGCCGCTCGGGTCGCGCTCGTAGTAGTCGTCGGCGAGGCCCAGGAGTTGGGCGCCGTCGCCCTTCTTCGCCGTGGTCAGGGCGTCGCGCAGCTGGGGCCAGGTGCTCTCGTCGTACATGGCGCGGATGACACCGGTGGTGGCCAGCGACTCGGTGAGCTTGCGCGGGTCGCCGGTCCGCACGGGCTTGGCGTCGACCTTCTTGAAGAAAGCGCTGAGCCGGCGGCTCGCGTCCTTGGCGTTCTTGGTGCCGAGCGGGCAGTCGGACCGCTCGACGCAGTCCTCGGCGAACGCACGGAAGGCGGTCTCGAAGCCGCCGGTCTGGTCACGGTTGAGCCGCAGCATGGACAGCGAGGGGTCCATGGCGCCGTCCAGTACGAGCCGGCCGGAGCGCTGCGGGTAGAGCCCGGCGTAGACGGCGCCGAGGAAGCTGCCGTAGGAGGCACCGACGTAGTCCAGCTTCTTGTCACCGAGCACGGCACGCAGTACGTCCATGTCGCGGGCCGCCTCGATGGTGGAGACGTGGCCGAGGAGTTCGCCCGTACGCTTCTCGCAGCCCGCCGCGAACTTCTTGTAGGCGGTGACGAGTCGACCGGTCTCGCCGGCGTCGTCCGGGGTCTGGTCGGTCTGGGTGTAGGCGTCCATCTGCTTGTCGGTGAGGCACCGCACGGGCTCGCTGCTGGCGACGCCGCGCGGGTCGAGGCCGACGATGTCGTACCGGTCGCGTACCGGCTTCGGATAGCCCACGCCGGCCGCCTGCTGTACGTACTCGATCGCCGACCCGCCCGGGCCGCCCGGGTTGATCACCAGCGAGCCGAGGGGCTTGCCGCCGCCGCCCGCCTTCTTACGGGCGACGGCGAGGTCGAGGTCCTGGGCGGGGTCGGGCTTGCCGTAGTCCAGCGGCGCCTTCATCGAGGCGCACTGAAAGCCTCCGTCGCCGCAGTCGCGCCAGGTCAGCTTCTGCTCGTAGTACGGCTTCAGGTTGTCCGGTACGGCGGCGGGCAGCGGCTTGAGAGGCTCGGCGCCCGTCTTGCCGGCCGCGCGGTCGCTGCTCGCCGAGGAGGGGGCACTCTTGGGTCCGGAATCACCCGAATCGCCGGACGAGCAGCCGGACATCGCCAGCAGGGCGCCCGCCACGAACACGGCGGGTGCGGTGCGGTACAGACGCCTGGTGTCCATGGACCATCCCTTGGTTCGCCCTTGTTTCGCGTGGGTCGCGGCGGCCGGCGACAGCAGCTCGGACACCTGAGGGGGAGCGTATCCGGGTGAGCTGCCGCACGCGTGTCCGCCGGGTACTTGCGCCTCATTCGGGTGAGCGGCGACCGGCAGTCGGCCCACCGGGCCGGGCCACCGCAGCCCACCGGCCGGCCCGCCGGTCAGCCCGCCGCCGACCTGCCGTCAGCCCGCCCGCAGCGTCATCGTCATCGCCTCGACCGCCAGCAGCGGCGCCACGTTACGGTCGAGCGCGTCCCGGCACTCGAGCACCGCGTCGATCCGGCGCAGCGTCTGCTCCGGCCCGGATTCGGCGGCGAGCTGCCGCACGGCGTCCCCCGCCTCCTCGTTCGCCATCGCCACCGGCGAGCCCAACTGCCGTGCCAGCACGTCCCGGTAGAAGCCTGTGAGGTCGGTCAGCGCGAGGTCGAGCGAATCGCGCTGGGTGCGGGTGGCGCGCCGCTTCTGCTTCTCCTGCAGTTCCTTCATCGCGCCCGCCGTCCCCCGCGGCATCCTGCTGCCCTTGCCCTCGGCGGCGCCGAGGGCCGCCCGCAGCTCCTCGGTCTCCCGCTCGTCGCGCTCCTCGGCCACCTCTTTGGCGTCTGCCGCCGCCGCGTCGATCAGCTCTTGCGCCGCCTGCAGCGCGCCGCCGACGTCCGCCACCCGCCGCGGCAGCCGGAGCACCGCCGTCCTGCGCGCCCGCGCGCGCTCGTCGGTGGCCAGCCGCCGGGCGCGTCCGATGTGGCCCTGGGTGGCGCGGGCGGCGTAGGCCGCCCGCTCCGGTTCGATGCCGTCCCGCCGCATCAGCACATCCGCGACCGCGTCCACCGGCGGTGTGCGCAGGGCGAGATGGCGGCAGCGCGAGCGGATCGTGGGCAGCACGTCCTCGGTCGAGGGCGCGCAGAGCAGCCATACGGTACGGGGCGCCGGTTCCTCGACGGCCTTGAGCAGCACGTTGCCCGCGCCCTCGGTGAGACGGTCGGCGTCCTCCAGCACGATCACCTGCCAACGGCCGCCCGCCGGTGACAACTGGGCCCTGCGCACCTGCTCCCGGGTCTCCTTGACGCCGATGGTGAGCAGGTCGGTGCGGATCACCTCGACGTCGGCGTGGGTGCCCACCAGCGCCGTATGGCAGCCGTCGCAGAAGCCGCAGCCCGGCGCGCCGCCGAGGGCCCGGTCGGGGCTGACGCACTGGAGCGCGGCGGCGAAGGCGCGGGCGGCGGTGGAGCGGCCCGAACCGGGCGGTCCGGTGAAGAGCCAGGCGTGCGTCATGGCCGAGCCGGACAGCTCGGCGGAGCCCTTCCGCGCAGTCTCCGCCGTGACGAAGGCGTCGGCGTCACGGGCCGCCGCGCTCAACTGCGCCGTGACCCGCTCCTGCCCGACCACGTCGTCCCAGACCGCCATCGCCGCCGTCCCTCTCTCCGCCGTCCCGCGCTCCGTCTGTGCGGGCTACGCGGGCCCACCCGGCTCATGCACTTCCCGCCGCCGGTCCATTGTCGTCCACGGCACCGACAGCCGGGCCCGAACGGGACGCGGTCCCACGGGCGGGGCGGGACCGGCGGGCACCGTCCGGACAGGGCCTCGGGCCTACTTGCCGCCGCGGCGGCGCTTCCCGGTGCCGCCTTCCTCGTCGTTGGCCGCGCGCGGGCCCAGCAACTCGTCGGCGAGCGACGGCACATCGTCCAGCGGGGTCTCCTCGGCCCAGTCGGGACGCGGGCGCGGGGGGCGGCCGGTCTCCGGGTCGACCTGCGGGATCTCCCGCGTACGGTCCTGACCCTCGGCCGGTACGCGCGGCAGCATCGCCGTCTCGTCGTCCCCGTGCGCCGGCCGGGGCGGTGTCTGCCGGGGGCGGGGCTGGGTCTGGGTGCGCTCGGAGTCCGCGTCCGCGGCGCCGCCCTCCCCTTCCGGGTCCACCTGCGGAAGCTGCGCGGTGTGGCCGTCGTTCCCGTCCGGGTGCGAACCCGGACGCTTCTTTCCGGTCCCACCGGTCCCACCGGTCCCACCGGTCTCGCCGGACCCACCAGCGCCACCGGCCCCACCGGAGCCGCCCCGGGACTCCTCGGCCCGTAGCAGCGCCTCCTCCGCCTTGCGCTGCTTCTCCAGCCGCCGCTCCTCGGCCTGCGCCCGCAGCCTGGCCTCCTCCTCGGCGAGCCGCCGCTGCCGCGCGATCTCCTCGTCGCGGGTGCGCTGCTCGGCCTCCCGCCGCCGTCGCTCCTCCTCGGCGAGCCGCCGCGCTTCCTCGGCCCGCTGCCGGGCCTCCTCCGCCCGTCGGGCCTCCAGGCGCTGCCGTTCCAGCTCCGCCTCGCGCTGCTTGCGCTCCTGCTCCTCGGCCCGCAACCGGGCCATCTGCTCCTGCCGTTCGCGCTCCTGGCGTTCTTCCTCCGCCTTCCGCGCGGCCGTTTCCTCTTCTCGCCGCTGCCGCTCCGCGGCGGCCGCCTTACGGGCGTCCTCGCGGGACTGCACCTCGGCGCCGGACAGCGGCAGCACCTGGTCGAGGCGGTGACGCAGCACCGTCGTGATGGCTTCCCGCTCCTGCCCGGCGTCGACGACGAGGTAGCGCGCCGGGTCGGCGGCGGCCAGCGCGAGGAAGCCGGAACGCACCCGGTCGTGGAACTCGGCGGGCTCCGACTCCAGCCGGTCCGGCGCCTGGGTGAAGCGCTCGCGCGCGGTCTCGGGCGCGACGTCGAGCAGCACGGTCAGGTGCGGTACGAGTCCGTCCGTGGCCCACCGCGAGATGCGGGCGATCTCGACCGGGGACAGGTCGCGGCCCGCGCCCTGGTAGGCGACGGAGGAGTCGATGTATCGGTCGGAGATGACGATGGCGCCGCGCTCCAGCGCGGGCCGCACCACGCTGTCGACGTGCTCGGCACGGTCGGCCGCGTACAGCAGTGCCTCGGAACGGTGCGAGAGGCCCGCCGAGGAGACGTCGAGCAGGATCGAGCGGAGCCGCTTGCCGACCGGGGTCGAACCCGGCTCCTTGGTGACCACGACCTCGTGGCCCTTGGCGCGGATCCACTCGGCCAGGACGTCCACCTGCGTGGTCTTCCCGGCACCGTCGCCGCCCTCCATCGCGATGAAGAAGCCGTGCCCGGCCGGTGCGTCCTTGGCGTGCCCGCCGCCCAGCGCCTCGCGCAGGTCGCGGCGGAACGGCACACCCTGGCGGTCGTCCGTACGGCCGAGCACGAAGGCCGCGACGGGCAGCAGCAGCGCGCCGACGAGCATCGTGGTGAAGGCCGCGCCGCCGTGGTCGAAGACGAAGTCGCCGGCCTCGACGCGGTGCGGGCCGATGAACCCGGCCGCCACGGGCGCGGCGAGTGCGCCCAGGCCGATCGCGATCCGCACCACCGCCTGCAGATGCTCCGTCATCCGTGCACGGTGCGGCAGTCCCGCCGACGGCAGCGGACGGCTGTCTTCCGTCTCCTGGTCCAGCAGGACGTGCCCCGACTGGGCGGCGACGCCCGCCGACAGGCCCGCGAGCAGCAGCAGGGCCAGCCCGGTCGTGGTGTCGGTGACCAGTCCGGCGGCGAGCAGGGCGATGCCGGTGACGCCGATGGCCAGGGCGAGCAGCCGGCGCCGCGAGAGCGCCGGGAGCGTGCGGGGCGCCAGGCGGATGCCCGAGACCGTGCCGCCGGTGAGGACGAGGACGAGGAGTCCGAAGGTGATCGGGCCGCCGCCGAGGTCGGCGGCGTGCAGCGCCGCGAGGGCGACGGTGGCGGCGATGGCGCCGGCGGTCGCGGAGCAGGCCAGTACGAGCAGCGTGATCGCGCCCGTACGGCCCTTGTCCGGACCGGAACCGGAGCGGCTACGGGGCCGGCGCAGGCCCTCCAGCGGTGACCGGGGGCGCGGGGTGCCCGAGTCGGGCAGCTCCAGGAAATACACGATCGAGACCGCCGCGGCGAACAGTCCGGCCGCGACGTACGAGGCGAGCGCCGCCTGGTGGGTCTGGAACCAGTCGATGCCCATGCCCAGCAGACTGCTGACGAGGGTGCCCACGACCAGCCCGACGGCCGCGATGGGAAGCGCCACGAAGCTGGTACGGAGCCAGAGGCGGCGCAGCGCGTCGTGGTGGTCGGGCAGCGGCCGTACCGCCGCGCCCTCCGGCGGCGGCGCGGGCAGCAGCGCGGGGGCGGCGCTGTCCTTCGCGACGGTCCAGAAGCGCTCGGCGACACCGGTGACGAAGACCGTGATCAGGATCAGTGCGAAGGCGTCGCCCGGAGTCCAGTCGATCCACATCGGCGCGACGATCAGGGCGAGGGCGCGCAGCACGTCGGCGCCGACCATGGTCCAGCGCCGGTCGAGCACTCCCTTGCCGGGTGCCACCAGCGCCGACAGCGGGCCCAGCAGCAAGCCGCCGAAGAGGAGCGTGGACAGCAGCCGTGCTCCGAAGACGGCGGTCACCACCAGGGCCATGCCGCGGTAGCCGCCGCCGAAGACGACCTCGCCGCCGGCTGCCCGTACGGTCGCCGCCTGCAGGGCCAGCAGCAGGAGCACCAGCAGGGCCAGCGCGTCGCCGATGCCGGCGGTCAACTGGGCGCTCCACAGCCGCCGCAGCGGGCCGAAGCGCAGCAGGGCGCCGACGGCACGCTCGCGGGATTCCGTGGCGAGTGCGTCGTCGGGGGCGTCAGGGGTGGGGTGCACGCCTGATGGCTGATCTGCTCGCGTCATGGCGGTCAGGGTATAGGCAGCGGAGGACGCCGTGTGTCCCCACCCGAACAAACGGGCGGGGACCAGGGCCTACCGCTCCGCCGCCGCCTTCTTCGTGTCCGCCTTCTTCGTGGCGGACGCCGCGGTCGTCTTCTTCGCGGTCGTCTTCTTCGCGGTCGTCTTCTTGGCGGCCGGCTTCTTCGCCGTGGCCTTCTTCGCCGTCGCCTTCTTCGCCGTGGTCTTCTTCGCGGTGGACTTCTTCGCCGGCGCCTTCTTGGCGGACTTCTTGACCGGGCCCTTCGCTCGCTTGTCCGCGAGCAGTTCGAAGCCGCGCTCAGCGGTGATCCTCTCGGCGTCGTCGTCCCGGCGCAGCGTCGCGTTGGTCTCCCCGTCGGTGACGTACGGACCGAACCGGCCGTCCTTGACCACCACGGGAAGGTCGGTCTGCGGGTCCGTGCCCAGCTCCTTCAGCGGCGGCTTGGCGGCGGCCCGGCCGCGCTGCTTCGGCTTGGCGTAGATCTCCAGTGCCTGGTCGAGGTCGATCGTGAAGATCTGGTCCTCGGTCTCCAGCGAGCGGGAGTCCGTGCCGCGCTTCATGTACGGCCCGTACCGCCCGTTCTGCGCGGTGATCTCCTCACCCGTGGACGGGTCGGTGCCGACCACCCGGGGCAGCGACAGCAGCTTGAGCGCCTGCTCCAGCGTCATCGTCTCCAGCGACATCGACTTCAGCAGCGAGGCGGTACGCGGCTTGACGGCGTTCTTGCCGGTCTTCGGCGTGCCCTCGGGCAGCACCTCGGTGACATACGGCCCGTACCGCCCGTCCCTGGCCACGACCGGGTGGCCGGTGCCGGGGTCGGTGCCCAGTTCGAAGTCGCCGCTCGGCTTGTCCAGCAGCTCCTGCGCCAGGGCCACCGTCAGCTCGTCCGGCGGCAGGTCGTCGGGTACGTCGGCGCGCCGGCCGGGCTCGTCGGGCGACGGCGGCGGGCCTTCCACGTACGGCCCGTAGCGTCCGACCCGCAGCATGATCCCCTCCCCCACCGGGAAGGACGACACGCCCTTGGCGTCGATCGCGCCCAGGTCCGAGACCAGCTCCTTCAGCCCGCCCAAGTGGTCGCCGTCGCCGTTGCCGGAGTCGGCGGCCGAGGCCGCCGCACCCTCGGCACCCTCGGCACCCTCCGTGCCCTCGGAGCCGGGGCCGCTCTCGCCGAAGTAGAAGCGGCGCAGCCAGGGCACCGCAGCGGCGCTGCCGGCCGCGATCCGGTCGAGGTCGTCCTCCATCCGGGCGGTGAAGTCGTAGTCGACGAGGCGCCCGAAGTGCTTCTCCAGCAGCCCCACCACGGCGAAGCTGAGGAAGGAGGGCACCAGTGCCGTCCCCTTCTTGAACACATAGCGCCGGTCCAGGATGGTGCTGATGATCGAGGCGTAGGTGGAGGGCCGCCCGATCTCCCGCTCCTCCAGCTCCTTCACGAGGGTGGCCTCGGTGTAGCGGGCGGGGGGCTTGGTGGCGTGTCCGTCGGCGGTGAGCTCCGTCGCCGTCAGGGCGTCGCCCTCGGAGACCTGCGGCAGCCGCCGCTCACGGTCGTCCAGCTCGGCGTTGGGGTCGTCGGAGCCCTCGACGTAAGCCTTGAGGAAGCCGTGGAAGGTGATGATCTTGCCGGTCGCGCTGAACTCGGCGTCCCGGCCGTCGGCGGCGCGCCCGCCGACCCGCACCGTCACCGACTGGCCTGTCGCGTCCTTCATCTGCGAGGCGACGGTCCGCTTCCAGATCAGCTCGTAGAGCCGGAACTGGTCGCCGGTCAGACCGGTCTCGGCGGGGGTGCGGAAGCGGTCGCCGGAGGGGCGGATCGCCTCGTGCGCCTCCTGCGCGTTCTTGACCTTGGCGGCGTAGACGCGCGGCTTCTCCGGCAGGTGGTCGGCGCCGTACAGCTGCGTCACCTGGGCGCGGGCGGCGTTGATCGCGGTGTCGGAGAGCGTCGTGGAGTCCGTACGCATGTAGGTGATGAAGCCGTTCTCGTACAGCTTCTGAGCGACCTGCATCGTCGACTTCGCGCCGAAGCCGAGCTTGCGGCTGGCCTCCTGCTGGAGCGTCGTCGTACGGAAGGGGGCGTAAGGCGAGCGGCGGTACGGCTTGGATTCGACGGAGCGCACCGAGAACCGCGTGTCGGCCAGCGCCGCGGCCAGCGCGCGGGCGTTGTCCTCGTTCAGGTGCAGCACCTGGTCGGGGTTCTTCAGCTGCCCGTCCGAGCCGAAGTCGCGGCCCTGCGCGACGCGCCGCCCGTCGACGGAGTTGAGCCTGGCACCGAAGGTCCCCGGGTCCGAGGCGTCTCCCGTCCGGCCGGTCGCGAAGGTGGCCGTCAGATCCCAGTACTCGGCGGAACGGAACGCCATCCGCTCCCGCTCGCGCTCCACCACGAGCCGGGTCGCCACCGACTGGACGCGGCCGGCCGACAGCTTCGGCATGACCTTCTTCCACAGCACCGGCGAGACCTCGTACCCGTACAGCCGGTCGAGGATGCGGCGGGTCTCCTGGGCGTCGACCAGCCGCTGGTTCAGGTCGCGGGGGTTGCGCACCGCGTCCTGGATGGCGTCCTTGGTGATCTCGTGGAAGACCATCCGGCGGACCGGGACCTTGGGCTTGAGCACTTCCTGAAGATGCCAGGCGATGGCCTCGCCCTCGCGGTCCTCATCGGTGGCGAGCAGGAGTTCGTCGGACTCGGCAAGAAGCTGCTTCAACTTCCTGACCTGGTCCTTCTTGTCCGTGTTGACCACGTAGAGAGGCTCGAAGTCGTGGTTGACGTTGACGCCGAGCCGCGCCCAGGACTCGCCCTTGTACTTGGCCGGGACCTCGGCGGCGCCGTTGGGGAGGTCGCGGATGTGCCCCACGCTGGCCTCGACCACGTAGCCGGGGCCGAGATAGCCCTTGATCGTCTTGGCCTTGGCGGGCGACTCTACGATCACGAGTCGGCGCCCGCCGTTTGCGGGCTCGCGGGTCGGGGACAACTTCTCGCTCTTCTCTCCGGTCGGCTTTCGGCATCGCTGCCGCTGCGGAGTGTGACGGTACCTCCCGCCTCCGTGTCAAACGGGAAAACTCCGCAACGCAACTCGAACGGTAACCCGACACCCAGCGATCCTGCCGCCCGATACCGCCCGATCCTCACCCCGACGACAGCACCCAGCCGCCCGTCATGAGTGAAATCACGCCGAAAAAGACCGCCGTCGCCACCGCGGCGGCCTGGGACACACCCGCCGCCTCGGCGACCGGCCGGCGCGACCGCAGCCGCACGAACGTCCACAGCAGGAGTCCCGCCCCGAACAGCGCGAGGGACACCCCGGCGAAGACCGCCGGCCCACTCTCCATGCCGCCGTCCATGCCACTGCCGGTACCGGTACCGCTGTCCATACCGCTGTCCACGCCGCTCCCCATGCCGATTCGCATGGCGCGCACCCTGGCACCGCGAGGGGAAGCCCGTACGAACAGCAGGTGAACGCACACCCACGGTGTGCGGGCGGCTACTCCGCCGCCTCCACCGCCTCCACCGCCTCCACCGGCAGCAGAAAGCCCTGCCCCACCAGCAGCCGGATCGCCTCCGGCGTGCGGTCCCGCAGTATCACCGGGTCCTCGCCCACGAGTTGGGCGATGGCGTCCAGAATCCGCCACGCGGGCAGCGATCCGTCGCACACTCCGGCGAATCCCGCGCCGACCGTGTCCACCTTCGTGGCCCGCCGCATCCCGTGCCGCTGACGCAGCACCACATGCTCGGGGTCCTCCGCACCGGGCATCCCGACCTGCTCCTGCACCACACCGCCGACCAGCTGGAAGTGACAGTCCAGCAGTGCCGCGTCGTCGGTCGCGCGGAGAAAGTCCTGCCGCTCGAAATGCTCCCTGACCTCGTCACCGAGCGGCTGCTCGACGGAGTGCGGCCATTCCTCCGCGAGCACGCTGGGCTGCGCCGCACCGCTCTTGCGCAGGGTGATCCACCCGAAACCGACCGCCGTGGTGCCCCGCCGCTCGAACTCGTCCATCCACGCGCCGTACCGCGCCGCGTAATCGGCCTGTTCCCTACGGTGGTCGCCCGCGTCCCGCAGCCACAGCTCCGCGTACTGAGCGATGTCCTGCACCTCGCGCTGCACGATCCACGCGTCACAGCCGTCGGGCACCCACGAACGCACCCGCTCGCGCCACTCCTCACCCTCCCGGTGCTCCCAGTTGGCGAGCAGCTGGCACCAGCCGCCGTCCGCCAGCCGGCCCGGGGACTGCTCGACGAGGGTCCGGCACAGGTCGTCGCCGGTCATGCCGCCGTCCCGGTACGTCAGCCGGGCACCCGGCGAGATCACGAAGGGCGGGTTGGAGACGATCAGGCCGTACGGCTCGTCGCCGGTGACCGGATCCAGGAGCGACCCCTCCCGCAAGTCCACTTCGGGCGCGCCGGAGAGGGTGAGGGTGAGCTTGGCGCAGGTGAGGGCACGGGGGTTGAGATCGGTGGCCGTGACGTGGGTGGCGTGCTGGGCGGCGTGCAGGGCCTGCAGACCGGAGCCGGTGCCGATGTCGAGGGCCCGGGCGACCGGCGTACGCACCGTGATGCCGGCCAGCGTCGTCGACGCACCGCCGACCCCGAGCACGACGTCCTTGCCGGGACCGTCGTCGGCCGCGCCGTCCTCGCCGCCGTCCTCGCCGCTGCCGTCCACGCCGCCGCCGTAGGCGCCGCTCGCGCCGCCCACGGCACAGCCGAGGTCGGCCACGACCCACCAGTCCTGCCCCTCGGGCCCGCCGTAGGGCCGTACGTCCACCGTCGCCCGTACGTGGTCCCCAGGGGTGCCCGGCTCCGTGGCCGGCACCAGCCAGCCGTCCGCCAGCGCGTCGTCCAGGGGCAGTGCGGCGCGCGCCCGGTCCCGGAGGACGGGCCGCTGGAGCAGGAACAGCCGGATCAGCGTCTCCAGCGGCTCCGCCCCGCGAGTGGCCCGCAGGGCGGGCACGGTCTCGCTGCGCGCGAGGGCGGCGTAGGCGGGTCCGCCGAGCAGGTCCAGCAGTCCGTCCGCGGTGAAGTCCGCGGCGCGGAGCGCCTCCCGCAGTCGGCTGGTGCGCTCGGGGTCCGCTTCGGGGAGGCGTCGGCTCGTACTCACGTCCCCCATTGTGTCGTGACGGCGGGCACGTGCACCGTCCCGGGGGCGCACGGCGCCCCCGGGGACTCCTCAGGGCCTGTCAGGGCCTGGTCCGGGCCTAGACGCTGGGCGTATTGCCGGGGCGCTTGCACCCCTTCTGGTTGGCCATCGCCTTGCCCACGTCGCCGGACTGCAGCTTGCTCAGCGCCTTGTCACCGCTCTTGCCGAGCGTGTCCAGCTTGGTGGCGACGCCCTGCAGGCCCTCGGCGAACTTCGCCTGGTCCTTGGTGTTCAGGCCGTCGACCGTGGTGCGCAGCTCGCCGTACTTCTTGGAGATGCCCCGGAGCTCCTTCACCGCGTCCGAATGCAGCTTCTCGCCGTTGTCGACGGGCGGCGGACCCGCCTTGTCGACAGCGTCCGCAAGGGAGTTGTAGGCGCCGGAGATCTTCTGGAAAGCGGCCGCGTCGGTCTTCTTGACCTCTTCCGAGGAGTTCTTCTCCTTGGACGCCTGATCGATGGAGGCGTTCGCCTCCTGGATCTTCTTGACCTGAGGCTGCACGTCGTCGCAGACCTGCTTGGCCCAGTCGTCCGTCTTCTTGGCGCTGTCGTCGCTGCAACCGGTCAGCGCGAGTGCGAGTGCCGCACCGCCGGACACTGCAGCCGCAAGCTTCTTATTCACCGGATCGGTCCCTTCCGTGGCTGTTCGGCCCGGAACATACACGCCCGGATGCCGTCGTCGGCGAGCCGGGCGAGAGCTCTGCCCGTTATTGTAGCCATTTGCACCACACGCCTGGCAGTGTGCCGTCCCCCACACCGGCAGCAGTCGGGCGGGCGAGGCGTCAACACACCTCACCCGCCCGACTGTTGATTACGCGGGACCTGCTGGAGGGTCAGGAACCCTCAGCAACCCTCGGGAAGCCCTCGGGAAACCGTCAGGAAGCCGCGACCGGGTCGCCCGGCTTCGCTGCCCGCTCGACGCCGTCCTCCTCGCTCCCACTCCCGCTTCCGCTGCCGCCCGCCGTCTCGCTCTCGCCGTCACCCTCGTCGCTCATGGCGATGCCACGCCGCTTCGAGACGTAGACCGCGCCGACGATGATCGCCGCGGAGATGAGGGCGACCAGCACCCGTACCGCCACGTTGGCGTCATCGCCGTAGGAGAACTGGACCACGGCGGGCGCGATGAGCAGCGCCACCAGGTTCATCACCTTCAGCAACGGGTTGATCGCCGGGCCCGCGGTGTCCTTGAACGGGTCGCCGACCGTGTCGCCGATGATGGTCGCCTCGTGCGCCTCGCTGCCCTTGCCGCCGTGGTGACCGTCCTCGACGAGCTTCTTGGCGTTGTCCCAGGCGCCGCCGGAGTTGGCGAGGAAGACCGCCATCAGCGTGCCCGCGCCGATCGCGCCGGCGAGGAACGCGGCGAGCGCCCCGGCCCCGAAGGTGAAGCCCACCAGGATCGGGGACAGCACCGCCAGCAGACCCGGTGTCGTCAGCTCGCGCAGCGCGTCCTTGGTGCAGATGTCGACGACGCGCCCGTACTCCGGCTGCTCGGTGTAATCCATGATCCCGGGCTTCTCACGGAACTGCCGCCGGACCTCGTAGACCACCGAACCCGCCGACCGGGAGACCGCGCTGACCGCCAGCCCCGAGAAGAGGAAGACGACCGCCGCACCCAGCATCAGCCCGACCAGCGTGCTCGGCTGCGCGATGTCGAGGAGCTGCAGCATCTTGTTGCCACCCTCCCCGGCCTCGCCGAGCGCCTTGACCAGCTCCGTGCGGTAGGAACCGAAGAGCGCCGCCGCGGCCAGTACGGCCGTGGCGATGGCGATGCCCTTGGTGATGGCCTTGGTGGTGTTGCCCACCGCGTCCAGGTCGGTGAGGACCTGGGCGCCGGCACCCTCGACGTCGCCGGACATCTCGGCGATGCCCTGCGCGTTGTCGGAGACCGGACCGAAGGTGTCCATGGCGACGATGACGCCGACCGTGGTCAGCAGACCGGTGCCGGCCAGCGCGACCGCGAACAGCGCCAGCATCACGGTGCCACCGCCGAGCAGGAAGGCGCCGTAGACGCTCAGCCCGATCAGCAGCGCCGTGTAGACCGCGGACTCCAGGCCGATGGCGATCCCGGAGAGGATCACTGTGGCCGGGCCGGTCAGCGAGGTCCGGCCGATGTCCCGTACAGGCTTACGGGTGGTCTCGGTGAAGTAGCCCGTCAGCTGCTGGATCACCGCGGCCAGCACGATGCCGATGGCGACCGCGACGATCGCCAGCACCCGCGGGTCACCGCTGTGGTTCAGGATCTCCTGCGCATCGCCTCCCGAGACGCCCTTGAGGTCGGCGTAGCTGGAGGGGAGGTAGGTGAAGGACGCGATGGCGACCAGCACCAGAGAGATCACCGCGGAGATGAAGAATCCGCGGTTGATGGCGGTCATGCCGCTGCGGTCCTTGGTGCGCGGTGCCACCGCGAAGACGCCGATCATCGCCGTGATCACGCCGATGGCCGGAACCAGCAGCGGGAAGGCGAGACCGTCGTTGCCGAAGACGGCGGTGCCCAGGATGAGCGCGGCGACGAGAGTGACGGCGTACGACTCGAAGAGGTCGGCGGCCATGCCCGCGCAGTCGCCGACGTTGTCGCCGACGTTGTCCGCGATGGTCGCCGCGTTGCGCGGGTCGTCCTCGGGAATGCCCTTTTCGACCTTGCCGACGAGGTCGGCGCCGACGTCGGCGGCCATGGTGAAGATGCCACCGCCGACACGCATGAACATCGCGATCAGCGCGGCACCGAGACCGAAACCCTCCAGCACCTTGGGCGCGTCCGCCGTGTAGACGAGCACGACGACGGCGGCCCCCAGCAGGCCGAGGCCCACCGTGAACATGCCGACGACGCCGCCCGTACGGAAGGCGATCTTCATGGCCTTGTGCGAAACGCTGGTCAGGTCGACCTCGGGCGCTCCCTTGGCGGGAGTCGCCTCACGTGCCGCGGCTGCCACCCGTACGTTGCTCCGCACCGCGAGCCACATGCCGATGTAGCCGGTGGCGGCGGAGAAAGCCGCGCCGACCAGGAAGAACAGCGAACGCCCTACCCGCTGGTTCATGTCTTCGGCCGGCAACAGGAACAGCAGGAAGAACACCACGACGGCGAAAATGCCCAGGGTGCGCAGCTGCCGCGCGAGGTAGGCGTTGGCGCCTTCCTGCACAGCGGCCGCGATCTTCTTCATGCTGTCCGTGCCCTCGCCTGCGGCGAGCACTTGACGGACGAGCACCACGGCGACACCGAGAGCTGCGAGAGCGACTACCGCGATCACCATGACGAGACCGCGGTTGCCGCTGGTCAGCACGGCGTCAGCGAGGTGCAGGTGGTTCTGAGTTGGGCTGAGATGCCCCGCCATTCGTCCTCCTTGACGCTTGGCGCAGGGGCGCGCGGTTCGGCGTACGGCTCCTGCTTGCAAAGATGTGGACGGATTGTAGGGATCAGCTCAAGATCAAAACAGTGCCCAGCAGCGGCCGACCGCCCACAACAGCGGAGATCAAATGGAGTTCGTGTGCGGAATTCGCCGGTACGAGTGAGCGTGACAAAAATGCTGACGCTGTAAAAATGATCGCTCCACGGACAGTGCAAGCCTCGTTTTTCCTGAGGAACCAGCCGAAAAAACCGCCCTCGAGGGACCGATTCCGGCCGGGGGACAGCGGAGGGTCCGGCGGGACGGATGAGTCGAATTCGGCTGCTGAGCGCAGGGATCACGACCTCGACAAGATCTCATAAACCTTTGGTGGCCCCCCGGCGCCACAACCGCTCGGACAGGCCACGGAGCACGAGTCCGGGCAGCAGGTAGCCCTGCGTGTGAGCCCCGCGCCGAGGCTCTGGCGCGGGGCTCACACGCAGGGTTCAAGTGCCGGACTCAGGGCAGCACAGGCTCCGGAGCCACGGGCCAGCTCATCCGGATCAGCTCACCGTTCTCATCGGTGGTGACCTCGACATCGTCGACGAGCCCGCTGATCACCGCGAGCCCCATCTCGCCGTCGGACTCGTCATCCTCGGCGGCGGAGCCGGCGATGGTCCGCCCGGCCCCTGTACGCGCGCCGGGCACCCCTCCGGAGTCCTCCTCGGCGGGCGCGGCAGCCGGCACCGGCGGGGCCGCGTCGCCGACCTCGATCGAGAACTTCTTCTCGTCCTCGATCAACGCCACGCGCACCGGGGTGTCCACGCCTTTGCTCATGTGCAGCCCGACGGCGCGCGAACACGCTTCGCCCACCGCCAGCCGCACCTCGTCGAGGACGGCCTCGTCCACCCCGGCCCGCCGCGCCACGGCAGCGGCCACCAGCCTTGCCGTACGCACGTGCTCCGGCAGGGCGCTGAAGCGGAGTTCCACGATGGCCATGCCATCCCCCTCGAAACTTGCCTTGATCACATTCTCGGGTACCGGGCTCCGCGAGCCCGGTACCTCCACATCGTCCGGTATCCGGTCCGCTCGCGCGGCGGACGTCAGTCGGTCGCCGCGACGGCCTCGTCCACGGAACCGTGGATCGGGAACACCTTGGTCAGACCGGTAATCCGGAAGATCTTGAGAATGCGCTCCTGGTTGCACACCAGACGCAGCGAGCCCTCGTGGGCACGCACACGCTTGAGCCCGCCGACGAGCACACCGAGTCCGGTGGAGTCCAGGAAGTCCACGCCTTCCATGTCCACGACGAGGTGGTAGCTGCCGTCGTTCACCAGCTCGACCAGCTGCTCACGCAGCTTGGGCGCGGTGTATACATCAATCTCGCCACCGACCTCGACGATCGTGCGATCGCCTACAGTCCGGGTCGACAGGGACAGGTCCACGGATCCTCCAGCACCTTGCTATCGAGTCGTCCGCCCACAGTGATCTCCCGGCCGAGGACAGGCCGGAACAGCAGGCGGATCGGCAGCCGCAGAGGCATTCAATCACTTACCGGCCTGCAGGCACGACGCCTTACGGTCATTGTGCGTCGCGCCGGTGACACCCTCGGTGCCGCCGGCCGACCACCCGCGAGTGGTCGCCACGAGCGTACGCTCACCACCTGTGCCCTCCCGCAAGGTCTCCGACAGCGATCCCCGCACGGTGCTCGCGCAGCTCACCGCCGGGGCGGGCAGGGCTGCGCGTATCACCCATACGGAGCACTTGCCCCCTCGGATCGGTCGCCATGCGGACTGGCCCGAGCAGATCCGGTCCGAAGTCGTCGCCGCGGTACGGGAGTCGGGTATCGAGCGGCTCTGGGCACACCAGGCTCGCGCCGCCGAGCACGCCCTGCGCGGGGAGTCGGTGGTCATCGCCACCGGCACCGCCTCGGGCAAGTCCCTCTCCTATCTCATACCGACACTGAGTACCCTCCTCGACGGACCGGACGCCCCGGCCGGGAGTGGGCGGCTCAGCGGCGCGCCGGGGGTGACACAGGCCCGGGGCGGCCGTGGGGCCACCGCGCTGTACCTGGCGCCGACCAAGGCGCTCGCCGCCGACCAGCGCCGCGCCGTCACCGAACTGGCCGCCCCGCTCGGCACCTCGGTACGCCCCGCCGTCTTCGACGGCGACACTCCCGTCGAAGAACGCGAGTGGGTACGCCTCTTCGCCAACTACGTGCTCACCAACCCGGACATGCTGCACCGCGGCATTCTTCCGGCACACGCCCGCTGGGCCTCCTTCCTGCGTGCCCTGCGCTATGTCGTCATCGACGAGTGCCACACCTACCGGGGTGTGTTCGGTTCTCACGTCGCCCAGATCGTCCGCCGGCTGCGCCGGGTGTGTGCCCGCTACGGCTCCGATCCCGTCTTCCTCCTCGCCTCGGCCACCGCCGCCGACCCCGGTGAGGCGGCCACCCGGCTCACCGGGCTTCCGGTCTCCGAAGTCACCGAAGACAGCTCGCCGCGCGGCGAGTTGGTCTTCGCCCTCTGGGAGCCGCCGCTGACCGAGCTGGCGGGTGAACGCGGTGCCCCCGTACGGCGTACCGCCACCGCCGAGGCCGCGGAACTCCTCACCGACCTGGCCGTACAGGGCGTCCGTACGGTCGCCTTCGTGCGCTCCCGGCGCGGCGCCGAGCTCATCTCGCTCATCGCCCAGGACCGGCTCGCCGCCGTCGACCGCGGCCTGAGCTCCCGGGTCGCCGCCTACCGCGGCGGCTATCTGCCCGAGGAGCGCCGCGCCCTCGAACGGCGACTGCACACCGGCGACCTGCTCGGGCTCGCCGCCACCAACGCCCTGGAACTGGGGGTCGACGTCTCAGGTCTCGACGCCGTGCTCATCACGGGCTATCCCGGCACCCGTGCCTCCGTATGGCAGCAGGCCGGCCGCGCCGGCCGTACGGGTGAGGGCGCGCTCGCCGTCCTGGTCGCCCGCGACGACCCCCTCGACACCTACCTCGTGCACCACCCCGACTCGCTCTTCCGCACCCCGGTCGAGTCGACGGTCCTCGACCCGGACAACCCCTATGTCCTCGCCCCTCACCTGTGCGCCGCCGCAGCCGAACTCCCTCTCACCGAGGCCGACTCCTCCCTCTTCGGCGCCGGCTTCCCGGACCTGCTCAGCCAGCTCGAAGAACGCGGGCTGCTGCGCCGCCGGGGCGCCTCCTGGTACTGGACCCGCAAAGAGCGCGCCACCGACCTGGCCGACATCCGCGGCTCGGGCGGCACGCCCGTCCAGGTGGTCGAGGCCGGAACCGGCCGTCTGCTGGGCACGGTCGACGCCGCCTCGGCCCACTCGACCGTGCACGACGGCGCCGTGCACCTGCACCAGGGCCGTACCTATGTGGTCCAGCGCCTGGATCTGGAGGACTCCGCCGCCCTCGTGGAGGAGGCCGACCCGCCCTGGACCACGATGGCCAGGGACACCACGGCCGTATCCGTACTCGAGACCGAGGCACAGGTCCCATGGGGCGAGGCACGGCTGTGCTACGGCACGGTGGAGGTGACCAACCAGGTCGTCTCCTATCTCCGACGGCGTCTGATAACGGGTGAGGTGCTGGGCGAGACGAAGCTCGACCTTCCCCCTCGTACGCTCCGCACCCGTGCCGTCTGGTGGACGGTGACGGAGGATCAGCTCGACGCCGCGAGGGTCGGCCCCGAGATCCTTCCCGGCGCCCTGCACGCCGCCGAACACGCGGCCATCGGGCTGCTGCCGCTCTTCGCCACCTGCGACCGCTGGGACATCGGCGGCGTCTCCATCGCGCTGCACCCCGACACGCTGCTGCCCTCCGTCTTCGTCTACGACGGACAGCCCGGCGGCGCGGGCTTCGCCGAACGCGCCTTCCACACGGCCCGCGACTGGCTCACCGCCACCCGCGACGCCATCGCGGCATGCGAATGCGAGGCCGGGTGCCCCTCGTGCATCCAGTCGCCCAAGTGCGGCAACGGCAACGACCCCCTGCACAAGCGCGGAGCCGTACGCCTCCTCACCCAGCTCCTCGCTTCGGCCGGGTAGGGCCTCCCCGATCCCGAGATCCCCGGATGCCCGGTCGCCCGCGACCGAGGGCGGGCCCGCGCGGGCGCGGACCTCGGGTGCGTAGGGTCCCAGCCGGACCTGCGCCGTGACGTCGGCAACCTCACCGTTCACGGCGCACCGGACCAGCCGGGCGTCCTGGGCCACCGCCACTTGGCGGGCAGCGGCGCAGGCGCGGCCCCGTCCTTCGAGGGCACGGTCAGCGGCGGCCAGCGCCGCGAGGTCGGCGGCACCTCCCGCGCGATGCCGGGCGGAGACGGCCTGCCCCAGACCCAGCACCACCGCCACGACTCCGCACAGCACCACCCCGCTCAGGGCCGCCCACACAGTCGCCGAACCGCGGTCACCGCTCCACACCGGCAGTCACCCCCACACCCTCCTCGGCCATGGCCACCGCCTCGGCGCTCAGACCGACTGTCAACGGCCCCGGCCCGGCGGTGCGCGCCCGTACCCGGACGCGCACCAACTGCCCCTCCCGTACCGTCTCCACCGCCGACCCGCGCGGTGCCGCGGACCGGGCGGCGGACCGCACCGCCTCCTTCTGCTCACCACGGGCCGCCGCCCGCGCGCCCGCCCGCGCACCGTCCACGCACTGGATGTGCCCGGCCGCCGCCATGACGCCCCACAGCAGCATGCCGACCAGCAGCACCAGCACAGGCACCACCACCGCGGTCTCCGCCGTCACATACCCTTCGTCGTGACCGTCAGAATTGGGCACCGAGCGCCCTCTCGATCAGCTGCTGCATCTCGGCGCTGACGGCTCCGCTGGTGACGACCTTGTACAGGACCGCCGCGAAGCCGCAGGCCGCGATCGTGCCCACCGCGTACTCCGCCGTGCTCATCCCGGCGTCTCCCGCCGCCCGCCCCCTGATGAGACGCACCCGGCAGCGGCAGCCCCGCATCCACCGGCCGGCCTTCACGCGCGCCCCACGACCGAACTTTCCGGACATGTCATCCCCCTTGCTCCCGTAGTCACTTGCTCATTCGCTCTCTTGGCCGGTCATGCAGCCGTGATCCGCCGCCCCTCGGCCGACGCGCACTCACAGCAGCGACCGGGCCAGCCCCAGCACCACGGGGGCCACTCCGACCGCCAGGAAGGCGGGCAGAAAGCACAGCCCCAGCGGCCCGGTGACCAGGACCGCCGCACGGCGGGCACGGGCGGTGGCCGCGCGGGTCTGCCGGGCACGGAGTTCGGCGGCGAGCCGGATGACCGGTTCCACCGCCGGGACGCCTGCCGTCCCGGCCCGCTCCATGCAGCGCGCGAACCCCGCACCGCCCGGGAACGCCCCGAAC
This sequence comes from Streptomyces sp., assembly GCF_050698815.1. Lineage (GTDB taxonomy): Bacteria > Actinomycetota > Actinomycetes > Streptomycetales > Streptomycetaceae > Streptomyces. Next base: position 1,161 of record NZ_JBOHCV010000122.1, on the reverse strand, counting down.
CGCCCCCACACCAGGTCCGGTTCACCGCCGAGCCGCAACTCGGTGGCGACCCGCAGCAGCCGCGTACCCAACGGTCCGTCCAGCGAGCGGCCGACCGCGTCGGAGGCCTGCTCCGGGCCGGAACCCGCGGCCAGGCATGCCGCCATCAGCTCGGCGGCCAGGGGCAGTTGTCCCGCCACGGCGCGAGCCTGCGCCGTCTCCGCCGTCGTCGCCCGGCCCGCAGTCCACCGCCACGCGCCGTACGCGGCCGCAGCCGCGCCCAGCCACCCGACGACCCCGCCGAACACGGTCACGGAGAACGCCGCGGCGCCCACCGCCGCCGCCCCTTCCCGCAGCCGCCGACGCGCGCCCCACCGCGCCCATCCGGCCGTGCGGAGACCGAACAGCTCCGGCACGTCCCGACGCGCGCTCCGCCTCACCGGTCTCCCCAGCAACGCCCGCAGCCTCCGCCGTATGCTCCGCTCCCGCCGCCAGTCCAGCGTCGAGGCGGCCACGCAACCGGCCCCCGCCAGCAGCGACGTCCACCACATCGCGCTCATGCCCTCTCCCCGCCCGCGGCCGCCCCGGTCTCCCCGGCTTTTCCGGTCCCCTCGGCGGTCCGCACCAGACGGGCGACCCAGGCAAGGCCGGCCCACTCCAGCAGTCCTCCGACGACCAGGCAGACCAGCCCGGCCGGGCTGTGCAGGAGCACCCGCAACGGACCCGCTCCCATCGCACCGCCGAGCAACAGCCCGAAGCCCGGGAGCAGCGCGAGCACCACAGCGGTCGACCGGGGGCCCGCCAACTGCGCTCGCAGTTCCTCGCGTTGGTCCCGCTCCGCGCGCAGCGCGCCCGCGACCCGGTCCAGGCCTTCGGCGAGACCCGCGCCGCCCTCCACCGCCACCTGCCAACAGGCCGCCACCCCGCGCAGCCCTTCCGCGCCGGCCGACCGCGCCGCCTCCCGCAGCGCACCTGGTACATCACCCCCGAAGCGCGCCGCCGCCAGCACCGCCGCCCCTGCCTCCCCCAGTTCCCCTGCGGCAAGGCCTCCGGCCGACAGCAGGGCGCGGTCGGGCTGCCGGCCCGCCCGCAGCTCACCGGAGACGGCCCCGCACAGCTCCACGACCGCGGACTCTCGGCGCTCCCGCGCCCTCCGGTGCTCCCGCTGCCGCAGCCAACGCC
>NZ_JBOHCV010000121.1:0-10734 GCF_050698815.1 Streptomyces sp. | reverse complement strand
GAGGACTTCTCACTCGCGGGCTGTGTGGTGCTGTTGCAGGAGTCGTCGTTCCGGGAGGAGTCGGTGGACAGGAAGAGCAGGTCCCCGGAGACCGAGATGTCGTTCTGCGCGCCGGGGCAGAGCACCTGGCTCACGCTCTTGGGGTCCTTGGGGTTGCTGATGTCGAAGATCCGGAAGCCGTCGTAGTTGCCGGCGTACGCATAGTCGCCCTGGAACGCCAGGTCCGAGTTGCTGTCCTTGAGGACATCCAAGGGGACGTTGGCGACGTGGGTCACGTTGTCGCTGTGGACGACCTCGTCCACGCCGGGTATCTCACCGCTCTTGATGTCGGCCCGGGTTTCGGCGGCCTGACGCTCGCTCACGCGCTTCTCGGTCGGCGCGTCACCCGGGTCGGGTGTGGCGGTCGCGGGGCCCGCGGCCAGGATCGAGGCGAGCAGGCCGAGTGCGGCCACCACGCTGATCCGTCTGCGTCGTCTGCGGGGGTTGTGCAGTGACGTCACTGAGTCCTCCCTGATGTCCGTTCGGAGTTGAACGGGTTTTCGGACCCAGGAAGTATCACCCCTCTCATGTACATATCAACAGAGGTGAACGACTATTAGGGCGGTCTCGATCGCCGGTTGGCACCGGCGTGCAAGACAGTCCTCGACTGTCCCGCCTTCCAGGAGGTTCGCAGTGCTTCACCGCCGTACGAGTTCGAGCGTCCGCCGACCGATCGCCGCATCGGTACTGGCTGTTGCCGCACTGGCCCTCGGTGGATGCCAGTCGGCCCCTGATCCCGCCGCCAAGGCCGACGACGGGCCGTCGGTGGTGGCGCCGGGGAAGCCGGGCGAGGCCGCCGAGACGCTGTCGGCGAAGGAGGCGAAGAAGGCACTCAGCGACGACAGCCCCAACTCGGCGGATACCGAGTACGTGCAAGGGATGATTCACCATCACCGGCAGGCACTCGTGATGACCGATCTCGCGAAGAAGCACGCCACGTCACGGCCCGTACGCAGTATCGCCGCCCGGATCGCAGCGGCGCAGGGTCCCGAGATCCAGGCCATGGAGGGCTGGCTGAAGTCGAACGATGTGCCGAAGGGGCACGCCGGGCACAGCGGCCCGATGCCGGGAATGGCCACCGAAGCGCAGCTCGAGGAGTTGAAGGAGGCGCGGAACCGGCCCTTCGACACGAAGTTCCTCAAGCTCATGATCACCCACCACCAGGGAGCGGTCACCATGGCGTCGGAGGTGCTTTCGGGAGGCAACAACGTCACCGTCGAAGAGATGGCCGGCGAAGTCGTCGCACAGCAGACGAGCGAGATCAACCGCATGCGCAAGATGCTGTAGAAGCCGGCGCCAGGGCATCTCCTGCCGGGCGCCGCGCTCACGGGCGGAGATGCAAGGCAATCGGGCCTGGTCACCGGCCTCCGCTGTCGGCGGATCTTTCGCATGGCCATGCGGTGCTGCTCGTGGTGTGATGAACGGGGGTCCGAGAAGGAGAGAGCGATGACCTCACCGGCAGCGGAGCGGAAGACCGTCGCGGGCCTGGTGTCAGTCCGCCCGTTGGCCGAGGCGGACCTGGATCAGGCCGATGAGATCTTCCGGGTCGCCTTCGGGACGTTCCTCGGGCTCCCCGAGCCGAAGACGTTCTTCGGGACCGCCGATTACGTCCGCACACGATGGGCGGCCGATCCGCAAGCGGCCTTCGCAGCGACGATCGAGGGTGAACTGGCCGGATCGAACTTCGCCGCCAACTGGGGCAGCGTCGGGTACTTCGGACCGTTGACCGTGCGTCCGGACCTGTGGGACCAGGGCGTCGGCAGGCGCCTCATGGATCCGGTCATGGACTGCTTCGACACCTGGGGGAACCGCCACCTGGGCCTGTTCACCTTCTCGCACAGTCCCAAGCACCTTGAGCTCTACCGCAAGTACGGTTTCTGGCCCCGATTCCTCACGGCCATCATGAAGAAGCACGTCGCGGGCAGCTCCGCGGTCCCCGGCCGGGTGATGTACAGCGAGCTGCCTGCCGCCGAGCAGCCCGCCTGCCTCAGTGCCTGTCGCGCACTGACCGGGGCCGTGTACGAGGGCCTGGACCTGGAACGCGAGATCGTCGCCGTGCACACCCAGGGGCTCGGTGACACCATCCTGCTCCAGGGCGGCGGCTCCGATCTCGATGGTCTGGCCGTCTGCCACTGCGGAGCCGGATCGGAGGCCGGCGAGGACGTGTGCTTCGTCAAATTCGGCACCGTACGCCCTGGCCCGGAGGCCGCCGACCGCTTCGAGCGACTGCTCGACGCATGTGAGCGACTGGCGGCCGAGCGCGGGCTGAGTCAGCTGGACGCCGGGATGAACCTGGGCCGCCCGGATGCCTATCGGCGCATGATCGACCGTGGTTTCCGCACTGGGTTGCAGGGTGTCACGATGCACCGGCCCAACGAGCCCGGTTACAGCCACCCCGACGCCTATGTGCTCGACGACTGGCGCTGAGAGCACCCGTCTGGCCACCAGGCTTCACCTCTTGGTGGACTGCGCCGGTTCCAGGGTGGAGGGCGCGGGGGATTCCTCACCCAGGGGCAGGCCGGCTGTTTTCGGCTTCCTCCCGGCGCAGGCCAGGGCCGCGAGCAGAGTCACGCCGCCCGCGAGCGCGAAGCACACCCCGAGCGGCAGTCGTGCCGCCAGCAGACCGGCCGCCACCGTGCCGCCCGAAATCCCCGCGTTCACCGCCGTGTTGACCCAGGCGCCCGCTTGGGTGCGGCGCCCCGGCGGTGCCACCTCGTCGGCCAGCAGATACGCCGTGGTGAGCGCCGGAGCCACAAAGAATCCCGCGCACGCCACCGCCACGGTCAGCGCCCCCACGCCCGGCGCGAGCCCCGCGGCGGCCAGGGCGAGACCGAGGCCGGCGGCCAGCAGCGGCAGTCGTACCCGGGCCCCGGTGCGCCAGCTGACGGCACCGTTCAGGAGCCCGCCGACCGCGCTGCCCGCCGAGAGAGCCGCGAGCACCCAGGCGACCACGTCGTCACCGTGATGCCGCTCCGTCGCGAACGCGAGGACCAGAAGGTCCATGGCGCCCAGGGACAGCCCGACCCCGGCCGCCACCACGACCGGCGTCAGCAGTGCCCGGGCCCCCTGCAGCCGCGCCTCGGAGCGTGCCGCCGCCTTGGCAACGGCAGTCGGCCGTACGTCCCGCACGGCCGGCGACATGACGAATGCGAAGGTCCCGACCCCCACGAGCAGCGCGCTCACTACGACCCCGGCCGCCGGGGGCGCGATCTGCACCAGCGCGCCGACCAGCAGCGGACCGGAGATGAGCAGCATCTCCTCTGCGACGCCGTCCAGGCTGTACGCGCGCTGCAACAGCCGCTGGTCATCGGTGAGTTCACGCCAGATGGCCCGCATCGAGGGGCCGAGCGGAGGTGTCGCGGCGCCCGCGGCTGCGGCGATGGCGCCCAGCAGAAAGGCGGGGGCGCCGGGACGCCAGGAGGCCGCCGCGAGGGCGCCCAGGAGGCCCGCGTAGAGCAGGGCCATCGGCAGGAGCGCGGGGCGTGGGCCGTGGCGGTCGACGAGGGCCGCCCGTACCGGGGACAGGAAGACACTGGTGGCGCCGAACAGCGCCATGATCGTGCCGGCGACGGCATACGAGCCGGTGGCCCGGGTCACCGCCAGCATCACGGAGAGGGCGACCATCCCGTACGAGAGCCGCCCGAGCAGGGCGGCACCGAAGGTGCGTCGGGCGTACGGAAGGCGCAGTACGGCGGCATACGAGGGCCGCCCTTGAGCAGGCGCAGACATGGGAAGTTCCTCGGTCGAGGCGGAAGGAGGGACGCCGAAGTGCCGCGAGCGCTGTGTGCGGGTCGCGGGCCTGGGCGTGCCTATGCCAAGAGGAGGAACATGAGGCTCAACGTAGCAGCGGGCACCAGGGGAAGTCAGTAGTCCGAGGGCTCCCGGGAGCAGCACGCGCTGGAACTCGGTCGCCAACGGCCGGACCCGGGCCCGGCGGCTGTCCGCCGCGATCACCCACGGTCGCCCTGATGGTGGCCTTCGCGCTGGCCAAGCTCACCCTGTTCAGCGGCAGGTGTTCAGCATCTTGTTCAGGGCGGCTTTCTCGCCCTTGGTGACCGAGAGGCCGTACGTGAACTTCACGTGCGTCCAAGCCTTGGCGTAGGGGCAGTGGTAGTCGGTGTTCGGGGGGACCCACTGGTCCGGGGACTGGTCGCCCTTGGCGCTGTTGGCGACGGTGGAGACGGAGATGAGCTGGCTGGTAGACAGATCATTGGCGAACTTGTGGCGTTGGGCGGCGTCCCACTTGTGCGCTCCGGAGTGCCACGCGTTGGCAAGGGGCACCAGGTGGTCGACGTAGACCTCCGACGCCTCGGTGATGATGCGTTCGTCGTAGGGGCTGAACCAGACCCTTGTGTCCTTCTGGCGATGCGTGGACGGGCCCACGTCCGTGCCGTCGCGGTGGAGGACGACGTCCCGGATGTCGGGCCGGCGTTCGTAACCGGCCTGCTCGAACTTGTCCCTGCGGTATCCCTCCAACGAGTGCGGGACCTCGACCTTGAGGGCCGCGAGTTCCTTACGGGCCATTTCCACCGGGGGCGAAGCGGGCGTTCCAGGCGGAGGTGAAGGCAGGGTGGAGGCCGGTGTCGAATCTTGGAACAGGGCCGCGGCCAGAGCGACCGGTAGGGGCAGAAACGCCAGGATCAAGGCGATGCCCATGGTGTGGCGGTTTGGCCGCTCGAGGCGAAAAGTGCTCATAGAGAAATGGATATCCGCGTATTGCGCCTCTGCTGCAACAAGTCACCCGAAATGACGGCGCAGAGTGAGAAGTTGGCTGCGACAAGTCCGGATGTGGGAGGATAGGCCCGTTTTCGCTCGTTCGCTTCGCGAGGCTGCCGGCCTTCGGCTACCACCCGCTGCCGTGCTCCTGGCGATCACGCCGGTGAGGATCAACCCCCGATGGACCGTGCGATGCGGAAGCCCACGTCGTCGACCTGGAAGGTCGGGTGGCTGCGGCGCCGCACGGAGGCCCGGCAGCTCCAGTGCTCGTCGAACCAGCCACCGCCCCGTAGCACCCGGTAGGTGCCGTAGACCTCGGCGTCGTAGATGTCCCAGCACCACTCCCAGACGTTGCCGAGCATGTCGTACAGGCCCCATGGGTTCGGTCGCTTGCCGCCCACACCATGGACTCGTTCACTCGAGTTGCCGCGATACCAGGCGATCTCGTCAAGCGGCCCGTAACGCGCGCCGGTCGTCCCGGCACGGCAGGCGTGTTCCCACTCGGCCTCGGTCGGCAGCCGGTACCCATCGGCGCACGGATCCCACTCGATGCCATCGCCCTCGGCATGGAAGTGGTAGGCGGGTACGAACCCGTCGCGCTGCGACAGGGCGTTGCAGAACCGGACCGCGTCCCTCCAGGAAACTCCCTCGACGGGCAAGCGGCCCCCTTGAGGGGTTCCCGGCCGCTCTTCGGTGATCTGTGCGTACAGCAACTGGGAGACCTGGAACGTCGCCAGTCGGTAGGGCCCGAGCTCGACCGCCCAACTGCGTTCCGTCCGCCGGTCCGACAGGGTTACCTGTCCAGGCGGGATGGTGACCATCTCGCTTCCCGCACCTGTACCCATGAGCAGGTGATCCTACCGGCGCCCGCCCTGGATAGCCGCACGGCAAATCTCCATGCGGACACCACTGTCCGGGCGCTCAAACACTCACCGTGACGGCTCAGCGATGTCGGTCTCCGAGCTGTCCAAGTATGTGAAGTGACGGGCCAGGCGGCAGGGGCTCAAGGGCACGCTCGCCTACTTCTTGTCGGTGCTCGGGGGTGGTGTCACGCCTGGTTCGATCGTTGATCTGACGTATATGCGCGTACTGCCTGGTGTGAACTCGTGCGCGAACAGATGGACGCAGTAGTTGAGATCCTTGCCCTCGGGAGCGGCCAGGCCTTCCGGGCAGAAGTCGCTCTTCCGCATCCTTTCGGCGACAGTCTCCGGCTCCGGAAGGTCGAGGTGGGCGAAGGGTGCCATCGGCCTGTAGCCGGCAAGCACGGACTCTCGGCAGACGATCTGACGGCCTGGCGCCCGGAGAAGGGACGCGCGGGCGAGCCAAGACGACGAACTTACCTCGTGTACAGGCGCGTACAACAGAGCGCCCGCCCCGGATCATTTTCCGGTGACGGGCGCCGTTCGCTATGCGCGGTCAGCCTCGGGCGGCGAACTCTACGAACGCAGCCCAACCAGCTGAGGGCACGGACAGTATCGGCCCCGCGTTGGTCTTCGAGTCACGGATATGGACGATCCCGGAACTGGGCGCGACCTCAATGCATTCGCCGCCTTCGGCTCCGCTGTAGCTGCTCTTGAACCAGCCCAGTTCCTCAACCGCCGTGTTGGTCCCTGCGATGTTCATAGTTCTCCCAGCAACTTCTCGATGAAGGCGAGTGGCTCCCGTGGCGTGAGAGCCTGCGCCCGGATGATCCCATAGCGCGCCGCGACGGCTCGGACCTCTTCTCGATCAGTCACCAGCATGCTGCGACCCTGTACTTCCAAGTATGCGACCTGCTCCTCGCCCTTGCGCGTGATCAACGTGAAGGGCCCGTCGACTCCGGCGTTGTCCTCCCGGTCCAGCGGCATGACCTGGACTTCTACGTTGCGACTGTCACCGATGAGTAGCAAGTGCTCCAACTGGCCACGCATGACAGCCTTGCCGCCGAAGGGGCGACGGAGAATCGCTTCCTCGACAGCGAAGCCCATGAGCGGAGCTGGCCAACGATTGAAGATCTCCTGCCGTGCGAGGCGAGCCGTGACTCGTTGCTCGATCGTCTCCTCGCTCAGGAGCGGGCGCCGCATGTTGAGCAACGCACGGGTGTACACCTCGGTCTGCAGGAGGCCGGGGATGGCTTGAACCGCGTACAGGTGTAGCTCAACTGCTTCTGCCTCCAACCGTGCCGCGTCGCGGAAGAACGCCGGGTACTGGGCCCGTGCCACCTCGTCTTTGCTGGCTTGGAGTACACCGCCTGCGTCGAGGACCTCGTCCGCCTTGTCGATGAATCGCGGTGGCGGAATCCGGCGGCCCTGCTCGAACGAAGCGATGGTCGACGCCGAGTACCCCGTCTGTGCGCCCAACTCCGGCCGTTCCAGGCCCGCCCGCTTCCGGCACAGCTTCAACTGCCGCCCGAAGACATGCAGGATGCCCGACCCTGGCCCAGACTCGGGTTCCGGTTGCTCCTCCATGCGTCTGCCCCTCTCCTGCCGCCCCGCACACCACACTTGCGTGGCCAACGTGCGCCACCCCGGAACGGGTTACGCACAAGTCCGCGTACAGCGCTGGCGACGAGGCGTACAGCCGTGCCCGTCAGCGGGTTCCTCCTGGTCAAAGGTATGCACAGAGGGGAGGTTCTTCACCATGAATCAAGCTATTGACCCATTCGTGCTCGCCCGGCAAAGCCTTGCTCCTGACCGCGAGTTCGCTATGCAGTTCACCTCGACGCCGCGCGGCGCTCACCTCGCCCGGCGCCTGGTCTCGCATCGGCTGGACGAGTGGGGTTACCCGTATGACTCCGCACCGAACGAGACGCTGACGCTCATCGCCGCCGAGCTGAGCGCGAACGCCGTGCGCCACGGTCACGTCCCCGGTCGCGACTTCCGCCTCCGGCTCACCAGCGCCCTCGCCGGCGCCACCGAAGCGGCCATCACCACGACCCTCCGCGTCGAGGTCACCGACACCCGCACCGAACGATGTCCCTCGACCGAAACCCGCGACGTGCCCTCACCGCCCGACGCGGAATCGGGCCGGGGCCTGTACCTCGTCTCCCAGCTCGCCGACCAGTGGTGCATGGCGCCCCGTTCCGATGGCCCGGGCAAGTGCGTATGGGCGCAGCTGCACGTCGATGCCCCGGCGGCGCGGTTCTCCGATGTGGCGGGAGCGCGGGCCGTGTTGGAGGAGCCGGCACGATTCGTGGTGGACCCTGCCGGCTCCTGACCCCCCGCGCTGCTCCCCTTACACGTTGGGGACCCTCAGCTTCTTCCAGCTCGTGCTGCCCGGGACGCCGTCCGCGTCCTTGCCGGAGTAGCCGCACTTGCGCTGCCAGGCGGCGTAGGACTTCCGGTCCGCCTCCGTCCAGTTGGGTCCCGGGCCCTCCTTGTAGCGTCCGCAGCCCTCGGCCACCAGCCGTTTGCCCATCGCGGTGATGATCTTGCTGTTGCGGTCCTTGTTGAAGAAGGCGGCTCCCGGAAAGGGCTCGTACGTGGGGCGGGGCGGGGCCGGTGGCGGCTTGGACGGGCCGTCGGGCTTCTCTCCGAGCCGCTTCGCGATCCGGTCGCGCATGGTGCCCATCGAGAAGCCGCGCGGGTCGACCTTGCCGGGCTGCCACTCCCGGTGGCCGATCACCGACCGGTGGTTCCAGCCGTGTGCTCGGCAGATGGCGGCGGCCGCCTTCTCGATCGCCTCCTTCTGGGCCTCCGGCCACGGGTCCTTGCCGTCCCCGAGGTTGACGCATTCGAAGCCGTAGAAGTGCCGGTTGCCGTCCGTGTCGGCCTCGTTGTCCGGCGGGAGCGAGGAGGACTCGTTGATGACCGCCCGCAGCACGTCGCCGTCGCCCAGCCCGGCGTGGTTGGACCGGCCGTTGCCCACCAAGTGGACCGCGCCCGATTTGTCGATGACGCCGTGGCACAGCGGGCCCGGAAGCCCTGAACGGCCCTCGTAGCACAGCTCCACGGAGCCGCTGGTGCCCTTGGTGACCGTGTGATGGATCATCACGCCGTTCATCGGACCCCACGGGCCCTTGTGGTTGCGGTTGTGCGCACGCCAGTTGCGGTACTCATGGACCTCGAGGCCCTCGTCGCGCAGCGCCTTGACCAGCCGGGAGGCGCTCAGTGGTGTGGCCATGTGTGTGCTCCTTCCGTACGTGCGGATGTGCGGCCGGTCGGGTCAGTCCTGCGTATCCCGCGGCTGCTGGGGATGTTCCGGCTGCTGGGCCGCCTTGGCCGCCGCGGCCCGCTCCTCGGCTTCGACCTGTGCCTCCAGGGCCAGCGCTTCCTCGTCGGCGGCCGGGATCTCTCCCGCCGCCGGGCCGAAGGCGAGCCGCAGGTCCGAGGGCGAACCCTCGCCCAGGACCCAGGCAAGCGGCGCGTAGTGCACCTGGATCCCGGACGGACCCCGCAGCAGCGGCCTGCGCGCCGCGTCCACCGGCCACTCGACGGAGCCCGTGACCGTACGGGCGGGGATCAGCCAGTGGTCACCGGAGCGGTAGCGGCCGTCGGCCGCGAAGTACACCTCGACGCCGTCCTCCAGCGGCAGCCAGCGACCCTCCTCGACTCTGACCGCGCCGCCCTTGAGCTTGGGCGACGGGCCCTGCTTCGCGCGCCGCGAACCCTCCTTGTGGTCCCAGCGGCGCAGGAAGGGGTGCAGCTCCGGCCGCCGGCCGACGCCGGGCTCCGGCTCGCCGGACAGCCGTACCCGGCGGCCCGGCAGGTCCAGCTCCTCCACCCGCAGCAGGGGGAGCGGCTCGCCACGGCTGAGGGAGGCCGTGTCCGCGAACTCGACCCGGTCGCCGACGTCGAGGTCGAGCTTGTCGTCGCTGCCGAGCGAGGCCAGCTCGACCCAGGTGCCGTCGAGCGCGTCCACCGGGAAGGTCACCGCGCCGTTCTCCCGCGACCACTTGAAGGTCGCGTCCTTCCCTGGGCCGCCCTCATGGATCTCCACCCGGTACAGCTGGTTCTCGGGGCCTCGGTAGCGGGCGTCCGGCCTGACCAGGCACGGGTCGTCGTCGACGTGGTCGGGCCGCTCGCTCCTCGCCGCCAGCCGCGCCGCCGAGGCCTGGGCGTCCGCCCACTTGCGGAAGGCGGCCCGCAGAACGCCCTTGTCCCGCTCGTCCTCGTTCTCGAGTTCCAGTGCCGAGCCCTCCAGCGGCAGCACCTGCCAGACCACCTTGGTACGGGCGGCGGTGTCCGGCATGGCGGAGCCGAGCGCGACCTCACGAAGCGCCGGGTCCTCGGCCGCCGTGACGGCGCGTTCCCACACCTTCAGATAGGCGAGGAAGGGGTACCGGCTGGGCAGCCGGTCCTCGGGCCGCTCCGGGTCACGGAAGCCGTCGGGCTGGTCCCAGTACCTCCAGGTGGGGTCCGGGTCGGCGGCGTGCTCGCCCCCGGCACCCGGCTTGTGCGCCTCGTCCGCGTCCTCTGCGGCGTGCTCGTCCTCGACGGGCGTTCCCGGCAGCGGCCGGTACGCGTCGCACAGGATGCCGTCGACGTAGTAGCGGCCGCCGCCGATGGACAGGTCGTCCAGTTCGCGGTTGCCGCCGAGGAAGCGGATGTGGAAGCCGGTGGCGCCCGCGGGGCCGCCGTGCCGGCCGATCAGATCGGTGGCGATCGTACGGGCCTGGTACAGCTGGATCGCCGCCTGCTCGTTGGCGTCGGCGTCGAGCTGGACCCGGCCCTGCTGGGCGAGCACGGCCGAGTAGTGCCGTTCCGGCCGGAAGGTGACGCGGGACAGGTCTGCGTGCATGGAAAGTGGTCCCCCTCGGATGTTCTTGAATCAGCGAGTCTGTGGATGGCGGTGGCAGCAGCCGGTGTCAGGTCACGAAGATCACTCCGGCGTCGGTGCCGGCCGGGGCGTACTCGGCGAGCCGGGCGCGCAGGCTGTCGGCGCGCTGGGGCTGGTAGAGGTCGTGGAAGGCGCCCATTTCGGAGCCGTCCTCGGCCCCCCGCCGGATCTCCTCCGCGCACCCCGGGGCGAGCTGCCCGTACTCCGGCGTCCCGTACCGCT
>NZ_JBOHCV010000120.1:0-10728 GCF_050698815.1 Streptomyces sp. | reverse complement strand
GTCCCGGCGCGGCCCCGCGGCCACCACGGAGGCGGCCCCCGGCACGGAGCGCCCGGCCGACCAACTGGCCGCGCTCACGGCCGCGGTGGTGGGACCTCCCCGCGCGGACTCCCCGCCTCCGGCTCCGTACCGGCTCACGCTGCTGACCCCGACCACCACGGGTGCGCCGGCCGGCGGCCGCACCGGCGGCGTCGGCACCGATCCCACCGAGACCCCCGAGCCGCACAGGCCCCGCCCGCCCCGGATTCCCTCCACCGCCCCCCGGGGCGGGCGGCCCGCACGCCGCACCACTCCGGGCGAGGTCGCCTCCGTACGCGAGCATGTGCGCTTCTTCGCCCAGCAGGCCGACCGGCACGGCGGCGGTCACATCCGGACGCCGCTCGCCGCCGAACTCGCCGGTCTGGTCTGCGGGCTGCGGACCGGCGGGGAGGGCCCGCACCATCCCCGGCTGCTCTCTGGCGCGGCCCGGCTGAGCTATCTGCTGGCCCGCGTGTACGCCGACGAGCAGCGCCACGGCCTCGCCCAGCGCGCGTTCCTCACCGCCGCCGAACTCGCGGCGGAGGGAGAGGATCCGGAGGGCGTCGCACTCGCCCGGCGGGCGCTCAGCTCCCAGGCGCACCAGTTGGGACACCGACAGCAGAGCCTCGCGCTGGCCGAGGCGGCCTGTGCGGCGGCGCCCGGCCGCGCGGCGCCCTCGGCACGGGCCTTCCTGTACGCGGGGCTGGCGGTGGCCCGGGCCGCAGTCGGCGAGCGGGGTCCCGCACTGGCCGCACTGCGCCGCGCCGAGTACGAACTGGCCCGCGTACCGGCCGACATGACGACCGGCCCGGAGAGCCCGGACGGCGAACCCGTGGGCTCATACCAGGACGCCGCGCTGCTCTACCAGTCAAGTCAGGTACGGGCCGCGCTGGGAGACCGGGACGGCGCCATCGGTGAGCTGCGTTCCTCACTGCGGCACCGGCCCGCCGGCGAACGCCGCTCCCGGGCACTCAGCCAGGCGGAACTCGCCGAACTCCTGCTCTCACGCGGCCGCTTGGAGGAAGCCTGCGCTGCCTGGGAGGGATTCCTGGAGGACTGCGCCCTCGTCCGGTCCGGCCGCGCACGCCGGGCCGGCGACCGGATGCCGCGGCTGTTGCGCCCGTACGTCCGCGAGGGCTGCGTACAGGAGCTGTTGACCCGCGCCGGCCTGCCGCTCGGCAGGCCGGGTCCGGCGTAAGCGTGGTACAGACCGGGCATCACTCACGAACACCACCAGACGGCGCGAGCCACACACGGAAGGTACGGGGACAGATGGCCACACCCATCACAGCAAGCGCCTTCATCACCGCCCTGGAGAAGGAGGGCGTGACGGTCGAGGAGGTCCGCGACTGGCGCAACCACAACCGCAACCACAAGGGCCCCTGGGGGCCGGTGCACGGCGTCGTGATCCACCACACCGTGACCAGTGGCGCCCAGGCGACGGTCGACCTCATCTACGACGGCCGCTCGGACCTGCCCGGCCCGCTCTCCCACGGCGCCATCACCAAGGACGGCACGGTGCACCTGGTGGGGCACGGACGCGCCAACCACGCGGGGCTCGGGGACGACGACGTGCTCAGGGCGGTCATCGCCGAGAAGGCCCCGCCGAGCCCCAACCAGATGAACACCGACGGCAACCGCTACTTCTACGGCTTCGAGTGCGAGAACCTCGGCGACGGGGACGACCCCTGGCCGGACGCGCAGCTCGACGCCATCGAGCGGGCCGCCGCCGCGCTGTGCCGGCACCACGGCTGGCACGCGCGCTCGGTGATCGGCCACCTGGAGTGGACGAACCAGAAGTCCGACCCGCGCGGGTTCACGATGGACGCGATGCGCGACCGGATCGCGGCCCGCCTGAAATGACGGGAGCCGAGTTACGGAAAGGGGCGGGCGGCGCGACAATGCGGGAGTGAGCGGAAGCAGCGGCGACGGGAGTGACGGTGACGGCGGGGCCGGCACCGATGCCCTCCTCGCCGCGCTCGCACCCGCCCCGCTGCTGCCCTCGCCCATCCAGGAGACCGGTGACGAGCGGTTCGCCCGGCACGGCATACGGCTGTTGCTCAAGCGGGACGATCTGATCCATCCGGCGCTGCCGGGAAACAAGTGGCGAAAACTCGCCCCTAACCTCAGGGCCGCCCTGGACGCCGGCCACCGCACCCTGCTGACGTTCGGCGGCGCGTACTCCAACCATCTGCGCGCCACCGCCGCCGCCGGACGGCTGCTCGGACTGGCCACCATCGGCGTCGTCCGCGGCGACGAGCTGGCCACCCAGCCGCTCAACCCCGCGCTCGCGCGCTGCGCCGCCGACGGCATGCGGCTGCACTTCGTCTCCCGCGCGGAGTACCGGTCGCGCACCGACCTCGGCTACCTGACGCGGCTGTGCGGCCGCCTCAGGGACCTCGGGGTACCGCTCGGGGACCCCGGCGGCGACGACCCCTTCCTGATACCGGAGGGCGGCAGCAACACCCTTGCGATACGCGGCTGCACCGCCCTCGGCCGCGAGCTGCGGGGACGGACCGACATCGCCGCCGTCGCCTGCGGCACCGGCGGCACGCTGGCGGGCCTGGCGGCCGGTCTGTCGCCCGCACAGCGCGCGCTCGGCATCCCCGTGCTCAGGGGCGGCTTTCTGACCTCCGAGATCGACGGGCTGCAGCGATCCGCCTTCGGCGGCCTGCGGGGCGACTGGTCGCTGGACGACCGTTTCCACTGCGGTGGTTACGCCCGCACCACCGCTGAGCTGGACGCCTTCGCGGACGACTTCGCCGCCCGGCACGGCCTGCCGCCGCTCGAGCGCGTCTACGTCGCCAAATTGCTGTACGGACTCACGGCACTCGCCGACGAGGGCGCCTTCGCACCCGGCAGCACCGTGACGGCTGTTGTCACCGGGCGGCATTAGCCTTCGGGCATGATCAGAGCCGCCGCTCCGGCCGACGTACCGGCCATTCACGCGATGATCCGCGAACTCGCCGAGTACGAGCGTGCGCTGGAACACGCGCGGGCGACCGAGTCACAGCTGCACGAGGCCCTTTTCGGCGCACACCCGGCGGTCTTCGCGCTGATCGCCGAGGACGCTACGGAGAGTGAGCCGGTCGGTTTCGCTCTGTGGTTCCGGAACTTCTCCACCTGGACGGGTACTCACGGTGTGTATCTGGAGGACTTGTACGTCCGCCCGGCGGCGCGCGGTGCGGGACACGGCAGGGCACTGCTTTCAGCCCTTGCCGGAATCTGTGTCGAACGGGGTTATGAACGCTTCGAGTGGTGGGTATTGGACTGGAACGACCCCTCTATCGGGTTTTACAGATCACTCGGGGCCGAACCGATGGAGGAGTGGACGGTCTTCCGGATGTCAGGGGGACCGCTGCGGACACTGGCCAGCGTCAACGCAGCGTAGCCACCCAGGATTTGCGATCCCCAACCCCTAGCCACAGTCCGTGCCCATGTGTTTACTATGTGTGACGCATACGTGATGGGTGCAGTGATCCGTGCGGGCGACATCTTGTCGCGGATCGCGGTAGCGTCGCAGGCGAAACCATCGACGGGCGTCAGCCCGCCGGTCCTCCGTGGCAAGGTCCACAGGAGGTGCGGCGGTCGGCGCACTCGTCACAGCGAACGAGCCGAACCGGCTTGTGCCACCTTGGAGGTGAGGGTGTCCCAGAACGCAGGTGAGCCCGTGGGGCAGGACGGACAGGACTTCGTCGAGGTCCGGCTGCCCGCCGCGGGTGCCTATCTGTCGGTGCTGCGCACGGCCACTGCCGGACTCGCGGCCCGCTTGGACTTCACCCTCGACGAGATCGAGGATCTGCGGATCGCCGTGGACGAGGCGTGCGCGATTCTCCTCCAGCAGGCTGTTCCGGGTTCCGTACTCAGCTGTGTCTTCAAGCTCGTCGGTGACTCGCTGCGGGTCACCGTCTCCGCCCCCACCACCGACGGCCGGGCACCGGAGCGCGACACCTTCGCCTGGACCGTGCTCTCCGCGCTGGCCGGCGAGGTGGATTCGACGGTGTCCGAGGACCGTACGGTCAGTATCAGCCTGCACAAAAAGCGCGGTGCGGGCCCCGGAGCGCCGTGACTGGGCACGAGGCACGGGAGCATGGGGCCGGCCGCACCGGTGCGGCGGCCGATCCGATGGTGCCTGAGCAGGCCAGGCCGCACCCCGCCGACCCCAGTGGTCAGCGACCGGAGCAGGCAGAGCGGGGGGACGCGATGGACATCAAGCAGCACGAGGCACCCGGAGCCGGACCGGGGCCTGGACCCGGGCCCGGACAGGGGTCCGGAGCGCACGGTGCGCGGGCGGCGCGGGCCGCACGGTTCGCGCACTTCGACCCGCACGACCGCAGCGGGGCGCGGGCCATGTTCATCGCGCTGCGCGCCCTTCCCGACGGTTCTCCCGAGCGGGCCGAGCTGCGCAATCATCTCGTGCGGATGCATCTCCCGCTCGTGGAGCACCTGGCGCGCCGCTTCCGCAACCGCGGCGAGCCGCTGGACGACCTCACCCAGGTCGCGACGATCGGTCTGATCAAGTCGGTGGACCGCTTCGACCCGGAGCGCGGCGTGGAGTTCTCCACCTACGCCACACCCACGGTCGTCGGCGAGATCAAGCGGCACTTCCGCGACAAGGGCTGGGCGGTCCGCGTCCCGCGACGCCTGCAGGAGCTGCGCCTGTCGCTGACCTCGGCGACGGCCGAGCTGTCCCAACTCCACGGCCGGGCCCCGACCGTGCACGAGTTGGCGCAGCGGCTGTCGATCTCGGAGGAGGAGGTACTCGAAGGGCTGGAGTCGGCGAACGCCTACAGCACACTGTCGCTCGATGTGCCGGACACGGATGACGAGTCACCCGCGGTCGCCGACACCCTGGGGGCGGAGGACGACGCCCTCGAAGGGGTGGAATACCGCGAATCCCTCAAGCCGCTGCTGGAGGAACTGCCGCCGCGGGAGAAGAAGATCCTGCTGCTGCGCTTCTTCGGAAACATGACCCAGTCGCAGATCGCGCAGGAGGTCGGCATCTCCCAGATGCACGTCTCGCGCCTGCTGGCCCGCACCCTGGCACAGCTTCGCGACCGGCTGCTGGTAGAGGAATAACGACCTGGTGCGCGACAGCGGGCGGGCCGTACCCGCTGCCAGGCGTCACGCGTCGCGCGGGCCGATTCCCAGCGCCTGGGTCGCGGTCGGGTTGACCAGGCAGCCGAGCACGGTGAGTCCGGCCAGCGCGATGACGACGCCCCCCGCGATCCAGACCCCGCCGTTCTGCGCCATCTGATAACCCACCGGCAGCGCCATCAGCTGCACGATCATGGACGGGCCGCGGCTCCAGCGGCGCCTCAGCCACAGGCCGCGTGCGGCGGCCAACGGCAGTGCGGACAGCGCGAGCACGGTGACCGCCATGGTGACCGCCTGCGTCATGCCGTCCGGCGTGCGGGTGACCAGCATCACCAGCGCCCCCACGCCGAAGGCGGCGACCACCACGCCTTCCAGCGCGGTCAGCACGGCGGCTGCCGTGAGCCGTCGCGGGCGGTGGGGGTCCCCCCGGGAGAGCCAGGGGGAGGGGGCGGGGTTCTTGTTCGCAGCCGGCACAGGGGAAGCCTAGCCCGGCGCTGAAGCTCGGCTCCAGGGCCGGGCTCCGCTGCCGGCGGATAGGTACGCTGCACCCCATGCGCGCACTCCTCATCGTCAATCCGACGGCTACCACCACCAGCTTGCGGACCCGTGAGGTGCTCACCCACGCGCTCGCCAGCGACCTCGAACTCGACGTGGCGACCACGGAGTCCCGCGGCCACGCACGGGAACTCGCCCGGCTGGCGGCGGTGAACGGCGAGACGGAGCTGGTGATCGCGCTCGGCGGTGACGGCACCGTGAACGAGATCGTGAACGGTCTGCTGCACGAGGGCCCCGACCCCGGCCGGCTCCCCCGCCTCGCCGTCGTCCCCGGCGGCTCCACCAACGTCTTCGCCCGCGCGCTCGGTCTGCCCAACCACGCGGTGGAGGCGACCGGGGTGCTGCTGGACGCGATCGAGTCGCGCAGGGAGCGCACGATCGGCCTCGGACTGGCATCCGGCGTACCGGACACGGATGACACAGGTGTGCGGCCGCGCTGGTTCACCTTCTGCGCCGGGTTCGGCTTCGACGCGGGTGTGGTCGGCCGGGTCGAACAGCACCGGGAGCGGGGCAAGCGTTCGACCCACGCACTGTATGTACGGCAGGCGCTGCGGGCGTTCCTCAAGGAACAGCACCGCAGCCAGGGCACGATCCGGCTGGAACGGCCCGGTCAGCCACCGGTCGAGGACCTGGTGCTGTCGATAGTCTGCAACACCGCCCCCTGGACCTACCTGGGCAATCGTCCGGTCTACGCCGCACCGCAGGCGTCCTTCGACACCGGTCTCGACCTGCTCGGGCTGTCCCGGATGACTCCCCTCGCGCTGAGCCGCTACGGCACGCAGCTCCTCACCTCCAGCCCCGAACGCGGGCCACGGGGCAAGCACGCGGTGACACTGCACGATCAGACCGACTTCACCTTGCATTCACAGGTTCCGCTGCCCTTTCAGATGGACGGTGACCACCTAGGAGTGCGTACGAGCGTGAACTTCACAGGTGTACGCCGTGCACTGCGTGTGATTGTGTAAGTCGAACGCCCCAAAGTCCTTCCACTCGAACGTTTAGGCCAGGGTCCACCCTCTGGAAGTACGACTGTGAGTGTTGCGACACCAAGGAATCAAAAAAAACTTGCTTGAAGGGGTTGTATCCGCCGCCGAGGTTTGCGAGTCTCTTCATGGCGATCGGGACGGCCCCTCACGGCGGCCTCCGGCGCCCGAATCCTTCCCCGAATATCGAGTGGGACCCGTATCACAACCGAACGGCGCCCCTTCCCCTGCGGGGTGGATTCGTGAAAGCGTTCACATTCACAAGCCAAACCACGAGGAGAGGTAGCAGCCATGGACTGGCGTCACAACGCCGTTTGCCGCGAGGAAGACCCCGAGCTCTTCTTCCCCATCGGCAACACCGGTCCTGCGCTGCTGCAGATCGAGGAAGCGAAGGCCGTCTGCCGCCGCTGCCCCGTCATGGAGCAGTGCCTGCAGTGGGCCCTGGAGTCCGGTCAGGACTCCGGTGTCTGGGGTGGCCTCAGCGAGGACGAGCGCCGCGCGATGAAGCGCCGTGCCGCTCGCAACCGGGCGCGGAACAACGCCGCGACCGCCTGAGACTGACGCGCACCCTGCCAATCGCTGCATCCCGAACCGCAGCGCGCAGTGCCCCGACGCACCGCATACAAGAAGGTGTTGAGCCCCGGCCCCCAGGGACCGGGGCTCAGCGCTTTTCGCGCTTGTCCCGTTTCTCCGCCGCGACCGGAAGGTCGAAGACCACCCGGGTCCCACGCCCCGGCGCAGGGACCATGTCGAAGTCGCCGCCCAATTCGCCTTCCACCAGCGTCCGTACGATCTGCAGGCCCAGGTTGCCGGTCTGCTGGGCGTCGAAGCCCTCCGGCAGGCCGCGCCCGTCGTCCCGCACGGTGACCAGCAGCCGCCCGGGCGCCGAACCGGCCCCTGCGCTGCGTACGGCACTGACCTCGATCGTGCCCTGCTCCCCCGGTCCGAAGCCGTGCTCCAGCGCGTTCTGCAGCACCTCGGTCAGCACCATGGACAGCGGCGTGGCGACCTCCGCCTCCAGCACCCCGAAGTGGCCCGTGCGGTGACCGACGACGCGGCCGGGTGAGATCTCGGCCACCATCGCCAGCACCCGGTCCGCGATCTCGTCGAACTCGACGCTCTCGTCCAGGGTCTGCGACAGCGTCTCGTGCACGATCGCGATCGAACCCACCCGCCGCACGGCCTCGTTGAGCGCCTCCCGGCCACGGTCGGAGTCCATCCGGCGGGCCTGCAGGCGCAGCAGCGCAGCGACCGTCTGCAGGTTGTTCTTCACCCGGTGGTGGATCTCGCGGATGGTGGCGTCCTTCGTCATCAGCTCCCGCTCGCGGCGGCGCACCTCGGTGATGTCGCGCAGCAGGATGAGCGAACCGATGCGGACCCCCTTGGGCTTGAGCGGGATGGCGCGCAGCTGTACGACGCAGTCGTTGGCCTCGATCTCGGCGCCGCGCGGCGCCCAGCCGCTGGCGAGGGTGACGAGTGCCTCGTCGACGGGGGCCCGGCTGGGGGCGAGTTCGGCCGTGGCCTGGCCGAGGTGGAGACCGACGATCTCGGTGGCCAGGCCCAGCCTGTGGTAGGCGGAGAGCGCGTTGGGGCTGGCGTACTGGACGATGCCCTCGGAATCGAGCCGGATCAGTCCGTCGCCGACACGCGGGATGTGGTCGATGTCGAGCTGTCCGCCGGGGAAGGGGAAGGCACCGGTCGCGATCATCTGGGCGAGGTCGGACGCGCTTTGCAGATAGGTGAGTTCGAGCCGGCTCGGGGTGCGGACGGTGAGCAGGTTCGTGTTACGGGCGATGACCCCGAGCACCCGCCCCTCGCGGCGTACGGGGATCGACTCGACCCGCACCGGGACCTCCTCACGCCACTCCGGGTCGCCCTCTCGCACGATCCTGCCCTCGTCGTGCGCGGCGTCCAGCAGCGGGCGGCGGCCGCGCGGCACGAGATGGCCGACCATGTCGTCCTGGTAGGAGGTCGGGCCGGTGTTCGGCCGCATCTGTGCGACGGACACGTAGCGGGTGCCGTCGCGGGTGGGCACCCACAGCACCAGGTCGGCGAAGGAGAGGTCCGAGAGCAGCTGCCACTCGGAGATCAGCAGGTGCAGCCACTCCAGGTCGGAGTCCGACAGGGCGGTGTGCTGGCGTACGAGGTCGTTCATGGAGGGCACGCCGCGAGCCTACCGGCGGTCGCCGCCGGCGGTCCGGGGCCGCCGGCGGGAAGAACTCCCCGCACAGCATGGACAGCAAGTGTGGTCTAGTCCACAATGAACGGGTAAAGAATCAAGCTTCTGCTCTCCCCGCACAGGAGGGCAGAGCGAGACTCGCGGCGCGTTCTGCCCTGACCGCGCCGGGGTCTCATGACTCCGGGCTGCGGTGCCGGGCGGGCTGAGGGTCCTGCTCTGGCGCCGCGGCCCGAAGTGTTTTTCGACCGACGTGTTTCTTCGACCGACGCACCAGCGTGCTCAGCTGGTCTCCGTCACCTTGGCCAGCGCGCGCGGCGCGTCGGGGTCCTGGCCACGGGCGATGGTGACCTCGTAGGCGAGCAGCTGGAGCGGGATGATCTCCAGGATGGGCTGGAGCTCCTCGGGGAGCCCCTCGGTGGGCAGCGCGAAGCCGGCGGAGGCGCGGTCGACCTCGGCGGGGCTCCCGATGACGACGAGGTCGGCGCCGCGGTCGCGGAGGCGGTCGAGTACGGGCTGCAGCGCCTCGCCCCCCTTCCCCTCCGGGACCACCGCGATGACCGGGGAGATGTTGTCGACCATGGCGAGCGGGCCGTGCAGCAGGTCGGCGCCGGAGTAGGAGAGGGCGGGGATGTAGCTGGTCTCCATCAGCTTCAGCGCCGCCTCCTTCGCCGTCGGGTAGCCGTAGCCGCGCGAGGTGAGCACCATGCGCTCGGCGAACCGGTAGCGGCTCGCGAGCGCCTTGATCTCGCCCCGCCGGGCGAGGATCGCCTCGGCCAGCTCGGGGAGCTGCTTGGCGGCCGCGGCGCCGTGCCCCCCGCGCATGCCCTCGACGAAGAGGTGGAGCGCGAGCAGTTCGGCGGTGTAGGTCTTGGTCGCCGGAAGGGCCTTCTCCTCCCCGGCGAGCACGTCGATGTGGAACTCGCTGACCTCCGCCAGAGGCGAGCCGGAGTTGTTGGTCACGGCGAGGGTGATGGCGCCGGCCGCGCGGGCCGCCCGGGTGGAGGCGACGAGGTCGGGTGAGCCACCCGACTGGCTGACGGTGATGACGAGGCAGTCGGTGAGGTCGGGCGTGGCACCGTAGGCGGTGGTGGTGGACATGGAGGTCAGCCCGCACGGCTTGCCCAGCAGGATCTCCAGCAGGTACTTCGCGTAGAGCGCCGCGTTGTCGGACGTGCCGCGCGCGGTGAGCAGGACGAACCGGGGACTGCGGGCCGCGACCTCCTCGGCGATCTCGCGGATCCGGGGCGCACCCTCCTCGAGGATGCGGCGCAGCACGGCCGGCTGTTCGGCCATCTCGGCCAGCATGATGTGGCCCGGCGTGCGGCCGGACTGATCCGTCACGGACATGCTGAGTGCCTCCCGGTGGCAGTTCAGTTGGTAGTGCCGGTGATGACTTCCGCGGCGGCCCGTCCGCACACACGGGCGGCGCCGTGGGTGGCGATGTGCGGCACTCCGGCGGGCGGCGACTGGGGCACCCCCATCTCGACCACGACCGTGTACGGGCGGACCGCGAGCAGGGTGTCCAGTGCGTCGGCCATCCAGTAGTGCCGGTGGACGTCGCGTACCACCGCGACGATCCTACGGTCCGCCGCCGCACCGAGCACACTCGCGACCAGGTCGGAGGTGCCGTCCGCGGCCGCCTGGGCGGCCCCGTAGGTGACGGTCTCGGTGCCGGGCAGCAGCCGTGCCAGTTCGGCGGCGACGCCCCACGGAGTCTCGTCGCCGACCGCGATGTTGGCGGTCGGGGTGAAGGCGGCGACGAACGGCGGCTCGGTCAGCGGCTCGTGGTTCTCCAGACCGGTGACGCACACGGCGCGGCGGGCGGCTTCGAGCCCCACATCGGGCGCGTGCGCGCCGCCGTCCGCGTCCGCCGTCGCCGGGCGCGGACTCTCCGCC
>NZ_JBOHCV010000119.1:0-9627 GCF_050698815.1 Streptomyces sp. | reverse complement strand
CGCTGGTGCTGGGTGCAGTTGCCGGTGACCCGGCGGGCACGGATCTTGCCGCGGTCGGAAATGAACTTCCGCAGCAGGTTCGTGTCCTTGTAGTCGACGTAGGAGATCTTCTCCTTGCAGAACACGCAAACCTTCTTCTTAGGCTTGCGAGCAGGCGGCTTCGCCATGTCTCTCTCCAGTGAATTTCAAGAAGTGGGTAGCTGTCGGGCCCGCCCTGGTGCCGTGACCGGCACTAGAAGGGGGGCTCGTCCGAGTAGCCGCCGCCGGAGCCGCCGCCCCAGCCGCCACCGCCACCGTCGCCGGAGCCGCCTTGGCCGCCGCCGGCCGGTGCGGCGGTGGCCCACGGGTCGCCCGCGGGTGCGCCGCCGCCCTGCTGGCCGCCGCCACCCCAGCCGCCGCCACCCTGACCGCCGCCGCCACCGAAGCCGCCGCCCTGGGAGCCGCGGCCGGTGGTCTTGGTGATCTTCGCGGTGGCGTTACGGAGGCTGGCACCGACCTCGTCGACGTCGAGGTCGTAGACCGTGCGCTTGATGCCCTCGCGGTCCTCGTACGAGCGCTGCTTGAGGCGGCCCTGCACGACGACGCGCGTCCCCTTGGTGAGGGACTCGGCGACGTTTTCCGCCGCCTGACGCCAGACCGAGCAGGTCAGGAACAGGCTGTCGCCGTCCTTCCACTCATTGGTCTGCCGGTCGAAGGTGCGCGGGGTGGACGCGACACGGAACTTCGCGACCGCCGCACCGGAGGGGGTGAAGCGCAGCTCGGGGTCGTCGACCAGATTGCCGACGACCGTGATGACGGTCTCGCCTGCCATGGTGAACCTCTCGGCGGGGTGCTGCTGGCTGCTTGTGGCTGCAGTGGCTTCTGTGGCTTGCTGCTACTCGGTTGCCCGGTCCCTGTCCGCTGTCAGTTGCTCAGCGGCCGGCGGGACGGAGGACCTTGGTCCGCAGGACCGACTCGTTCAGGTTCATCTGACGGTCGAGTTCCTTGACGGTCGCGGGCTCGGCCTGCATGTCGATGACCGAGTAGATGCCCTCGGGCTTCTTGTTGATCTCGTAGGAGAGCCGACGGCGGCCCCAGGTGTCGATCTTCTCGACCTTGCCCTGCCCGTCGCGGACGACGGACATGAAGTTCTCGATCAGGGGGGCGACTGCGCGCTCCTCGAGATCGGGGTCGAGGATCACCATCACCTCGTAGTGACGCATGTGGAACCCACCTCCTCTGGACTCGCGGCCACGGTCGTTCCGTGGCAGGAGGGTCGTGATGCGTGTCCGCACCCCGCATGAGCGGCGGTGCAGACCGTTCAGAGTACCCGGCTTGTGCCTTCCGGTTGAAATCCGGGGGCAAGTCGGCGCAATCTGGATGGAACGGTGTGAGCGGAGTCACGCAGCGGCGCCGTGGAGCGCTGGAGAGCGCCGAAGAGCACCGCCCTCTGTCAGGAGGTGTCGCATGGCACAGGCAGTACGGCACAACCCCGTTTCCCTGCTCCTCGCCGACCGTAAGGCGCATCCGCTGGAGAACACCTTCGCGGCGGCGACGATCGTGCTGGGCGCGGTCGCCTTCATCACGGCGATGTGGCACGGGCTGCATGTGGTCAGCAGCTGGACGGGCCTGGTGGGGATCCTCACCGGTGCCTGGGGGCAGTTCATCTCGGCGACGACCGGTGAGCGTTTCGTGCTGATCATCGGGCTCGGGGCGGCGGCCGTCGGGTTCTACCTGGGCATGGCGTACGGCGGGCTGCTCGGTTAGCGCCCGGTAGCGCCCGCCAACGCCTGATGGCTCGGCCACGGACTCGGGGATCGGCGCCGCTGAAGACGAACCGATCGGGTGACCCCCGGGGTCACCGTGAGGAGCTGTCACATGGCACAGGAGCAGATGCCGGGCATCGATCCGGCGGCGGAGCCCAGTGGCGGGGGATGTGTGGAGTGCGCCGGGGGTGACGGGCCGGGGTGGTGGTTCCATCTGCGGCGCTGCGCCCAGTGCGGGCACATAGGGTGCTGCGATTCCTCTCCCGGGCAGCACGCCACGCGGCACGCGCGGGAGGCGCGGCACCCGTTCCTGACCAGTTTCGAGCCGGGTGAGGACTGGTTCTGGAACGCCGAGACCGAAGAGCTCTACGAAGGACCGCCGCTGGCACCGCCCACCTCGCACCCGGCGTCGCAGCCGACGCCCGGCCCGGAGGGCCTGGTGCCCGCGGACTGGCAGCGGCAGCTGCACTGATCGCGGCAGCCGCACCGATCACGGGCTGCGCTGATCATGGTTTGGCGCCGGCCCGGCCGGGGTGCCGTCAGCCGCGCCGGCCGGTCAGCTGCTGGTCGGTGACCCCGCCGGGAGCGGTGAACCGGTCGATGTCCCAGCCGGCGCGTCCGGCCTCGGCCTGGTAGGCGCTTTCGTAGAAGCCGAGCACGGCCGCCCGGGGGTCGGCCTCGGCGCGGGCGTCGCCGTAGGGCAGCAGGGCGAGGTGGCTGTCGTGGTGCGCGACCCAGTGCGCGGACGCGGGGGTGAGGGGGCCGTCGGCCAGTCCGGCGGGTTCGGGCGCGGCGTAGGAGTAGAAGGCGGGCCCGGTGAAGGTGTCGTCCCCGAACCAGAAGCCGAAGCTGGTCACCTCCTCCGAGTACGCCTCCCGGGTCACGGGGTCGGTCTGGGGCGGCTGCAGCGGCTGTTCGACGGGGCGGCCGGAGAAGCGGGTGTGGGCGATGTCCATGGTGTGCCAGAAGTGGTGGACCGGGCTGCACTTGCCGGAGAAGCGGGCCGCGAATTCCTCCAGCACGAGCGCGACCTGGCTCAGGACCTGCCAGTAGCGGTTGGCGTGTCCGGGGTCGTAGGTGGCGTGCTCGGTGTCCTGGGCGAACGGCCGTGCGGTGTCGGGCAGGTCGAAGGGCTTGGGGACGGTGATGTCCACGTGCGCGCCGAGGGTGGCCAGCGCGTCCAGGGTGCGGGCGCGGAACGACGCCACGGACTGGCCGAGGAGCGGGAAGGACAGCGAGCTGCCGTCCAGGGTCGCGACGATGAGCTGGTGGTCGACGAAGTCGAAGTCGATGGTGAAGACGGGGTTGCCGTCGGTCTGTCCCATCGGGCGGGTGGTGATGCCGCGTCCGGTGAGATGGAAGGGCACGTTCCACCAGTGGTTGCGCCGCGGGCTCGCGGCGAGGCGGATCTTGCCGATCACCTGCTCGAAGCGGTGCAGCGTCTCCTTGGTGTCCTGCCACTCGGCGAGCGGCAGAGGTGGGAACAGCTCCATGCGTGTCCCTCCTGCTCATGCGTTTCCGGCCTGCTCATGCGTTTCCGGTGAGTTCCATGGTGACCAGGTCGGCGGCGTCCGGCATGTCCGCGTCCGCGCGGGGAGCGGACGCGGGGCGCGCCATGGGGGCCGAGCCAGCAGGATGGGGCCATGACCACTGTGCGGGCCGGTGAGGTGTCCATGGCCAGTGCCACCGGGCGCTGGGTGCTGCTGACCACGGTGCTGGGCTCCAGCATGGTGCTGCTGGACGGCACGGCGGTGAACGTGGCGCTGCCCCGGATCGGCGCGGACCTCGGGGCCAGTCTGGCCGGGCTGCAGTGGGCGGTGAACGCCTATCTGCTCACGCTCGCCGGGCTCATCCTGCTGGGCGGTTCGCTCGGCGACCGCTACGGGCGCCGCAAGATCTTCGTCATCGGGGTCCTGTGGTTCGCGGTCGCCTCCGCGCTGTGCGGGTTCGCCCCGACCGCCGGGGCGCTGATCGGGGCGCGCGGCCTGCAGGGAGTGGGGGGTGCTCTGCTGACCCCTGGTTCGCTGGCCATCATCCAGGCGGTCTTCCGGCCGCAGGACCGGGCCGCGGCCGTCGGGACGTGGGCCGGGCTGGGCGGGGTGGCCGGGGCGGTGGGGCCGCTGCTGGGCGGCTGGCTGGTGGGTGGCCCCGGCTGGCGCTGGGTCTTCCTGATCAACCTGCCGCTGGCCGTGCTGACGGTGGCGGTCGCCCTGAGGTACGTACCGGAGAACCGGTCCGCCGAGGGCGACGACGCGGCAGCGGCGGGCGGCCGGTTCGACCTCCCCGGTGCGGTGCTGGCCGCACTGTCGCTCGGCTCCCTCACCTTCGCCCTGACGGCCGCGTCCACCCAGCCCTTCGCCGCGGTGGTGACGGCGGCCGCCGCGGTGCTGCTCGGGGTCGCGTTCATCGTGGTGGAGCGACGGTCACCGCGTCCGATGGTGCCGCTGGTGCTGTTCTCCTCGAGGCTGTTCTCGATGACGAACGTGGTGACGGTGCTCATCTACGGGGCGCTGGCAGCGGTGTCCTTCTTCCTCATCCTCCAGTTGCAGACCACGGCGGGCTTCTCGCCGCTGCTGGCCGGGCTGGCGCTGCTGCCGCTGACCGTGCTGATGCTGTTCTTCTCCAGCTGGGCGGCACGGCTGGGCAGCCGGATCGGGCCGCACGTACCGCTGACGATCGGGCCGCTGGTGGCGGCCGCCGGGGTGCTGCTCATGCTCAGGGTCGGAACCGGGGCGACATACATGGCGGATGTGCTGCCCGCCGGTATCGCCCTCGGTGCCGGGATGACGCTGCTGGTGGCGCCGCTCACGGCGACGGTGCTGGAGTCCGTCGACGTCGGCAGAGCCGGCACCGCGAGCGGCGTCAACAACGCGGCGGCCCGCACCGGCGGCCTGATCTCGGTGGCCGCCATTCCGGCAGTCGTCGGCCTGTCCGGCGACGAGTACCGCACACCGGCCGATGTCGACGCCGCCTTCCAGGGCGCGATGTGGGTCTGTGCCGGGCTGCTGGTGACGGCGGGGGCGACGGCGTGGTTCGCGGTACGGGCGGCGGCGCCGGCGCCGGAGTCGGTGGACGCGGTCTGCCCGTCGTGCTCGTTGTCGGCGCCACCGCCGACCGCGACCGAGGTCGCGACCGATGGCACGGCCGAAGGCACGGCCGAAGGCGCCGGGGAGAGGCCGGAGAGTTCGTGACGCCCGGGGCGGAGCCCGTGGTGCCGTGGGCGCGCACAGTAGGCTTCGCGGCGAGTTGGTTACGTACGCCGGAGGAGCGTCCCGCATGAGCCTGACCCTGAGGACCATCAGCCGTGAGCAGCATCTGGCGTATATCCGGAGCCTGCCGTCGGCCAGTCACTGTCAGGTGCCCGCCTGGGCGGATGTGAAGAGCGAGTGGCGGTCGGAGAACCTGGGCTGGTTCGAGGACCGCAGCGGCGAGCTGGTCGGGGCGGCCCTGGTCCTCTACCGGCAGCTGCCGAAGGTGAAGCGGTATCTCGCGTATCTGCCGGAGGGCCCGGTCATCGACTGGTTCTCGCCGCAGCTGGAGGCCTGGCTGCAGCCGATGCTGGCGCATCTGAAGCAGCAGGGCGCCTTCTCGGTGAAGATGGGGCCGCCCGTGGTGATACGGCGCTGGGACGCGGCGGCGATCAAGCGGGGGATCCAGGACCCGGAGGTCAAGCGGCTTCGGGAGGTCACGGCGACGCACATCGAGCCGCAGGCCTTCGAGGTGTCGGACCGGCTGCGCCGGATGGGCTGGCAGCAGGGCGAGGACGGCGGCGCGGGCTTCGGTGACGTGCAGCCGCGTTACGTCTTCCAGGTGCCGTTGGAGGGCCGTTCGCTGGAGGATGTGCACAAGGGCTTCAACCAGCTGTGGCGGCGCAACATCAAGAAGGCCGACAAGGCGGGCGTAGAGGTGGTCCAGGGCGGCCGGAAGGATCTGGACGACTGGCAGCGGCTGTACGAGATCACGGCGGAGCGGGACAAGTTCCGGCCGCGCCCGAAGTCGTACTTCGAGCGGATGTGGCAGGTGCTCAACTCGGAGGACCCGAACCGGATGCGGCTCTACTTCGCCGAGCACGAGGGCGAGCGGATCGCGGCGGCCACGATGCTCGTCGTGGGCGGCCACGTCTGGTACTCCTACGGCGCGTCGGCGAACCACAAGCGTGAGGTACGGCCCTCCAACGCGATGCAGTGGCGGATGCTGCAGGACGCGTACGCGCTGGGGGCGAGCGTCTACGACCTGCGGGGCATCAGCGACTCGCTGGACGAGACCGACCATCTCTTCGGACTGATCCAGTTCAAGGTGGGGACCGGGGGAGAGGCGGCCGAGTACGTCGGCGAGTGGGACTTCCCGCTCAACAAACTGCTGCACAAGGCACTGGACATGTACATGTCCCGGCGCTGAGGGCGCGCCGCGGCGGGCGCGGCAAGGCGCGCGCCACCGCGTACCGAAGACAGCTCCGAGAGACCGAGACAGACTCGAAAGAAAGGTGTCCTACCGGCCATGGCGCTCACCCTCTACGTCGATATCGCTCGCTGGCGGGCGCACCAGCAGTCGGTGATCCAGCAGTTCCCGGGGATCGTCCCGGTCTGCAAGGGCAACGGCTACGGCTTCGGTCATGAGCGGCTGGCCGACGAGGCCACCCGTTTCGGCAGCGACGTCCTCGCTGTCGGCACGACCTACGAGGCCGCCCGCATGAAGGACTTCTTCGGCGGCGATCTGCTGGTGCTGACTCCGTTCCGCAAGGACGAGGAGCCGGTGCCGCTGCCCGACCGGGCGATCCGGTCGGTGTCCTCGGTGGAGGGCGTCGGCCTGATGCGCGGGGCGCGGGTCGTCATCGAGGTGATGAGCAGCATGAAGCGGCACGGGGTCACCGAGGAGGACCTGCTGAAGCTGCACACCGCCATCCACGAGGTACGGCTGGAGGGCTTCGCGATCCACCTGCCGCTGGACCGTACGGACGGGTCGGACGCGGTGGACGAGGTCATCGGCTGGATGGACCGGCTGCGGGCGGCACGGCTGCCGCTGGAGACGATGTTCGTCAGTCATCTCAAGCCGCAGGAGTTCGCGCGGCTCCAGCAGCAGTTCCCGCGGACGAACTTCCGGGCCCGGATCGGCACCCGGCTGTGGCTGGGGGACCACACGGCGACGGAGTACCGGGGTTCGATCCTGGACGTGACACGGGTGGCCAAGGGCGACCGGTTCGGCTACCGGCAGACCAGGGCACCGGGCGACGGCTGGCTGGTGGTGGTCACCGGCGGCACCTCGCACGGGGTCGGCCTGGAGTCGCCGAAGGCGCTGCAGGGGATGTCCTCGCGGGCGAAGGGCGTCGCGCGGGCCGGGCTGGCGACGGTCAACCGGAACCTGTCGCCGTACCTGTGGTCGGGCAAGCAGCGGTGGTTCGCGGAGCCGCCGCACATGCAGCTGTCGATCCTCTTCGTGCCGGCCGACGCGCCGGAGCCGAAGGTCGGCGAGGAGCTGACGGCGCAGCTGCGGCACACGACGACGACGGTCGACCGTACGGTCGACCGCTAGGCGGCTGACGGCTGGCGGGCCCGGGGCGGGCCGTCTTGATGCCCGCCCCGGTGCCGGTCGCTAGCGGTCGACCTTGCCGTCGATGAACCGCTGGACGTTCTCGCGGGCCTCGTCGTCGTAGTACTGCACGGGCGGCGACTTCATGAAGTAGGAGGAGGCCGAGAGGACGGGGCCGCCGATGCCGCGGTCCATGGCGATCTTCGCGGCGCGCAGCGCGTCGATGATGACGCCGGCGGAGTTGGGCGAGTCCCAGACCTCCAGCTTGTACTCCAGGTTCAGCGGCACGTCACCGAAGGCACGGCCCTCGAGCCGTACGTACGCCCACTTGCGGTCGTCCAGCCAGGCCACGAAGTCGGACGGGCCGATGTGGACGTTGTCCGCGCCCATGTCGCGGTCGCGGATCTGGGAGGTGACCGCCTGCGTCTTGGAGATCTTCTTCGACTCCAGGCGCTCGCGCTCCAGCATGTTCTTGAAGTCCATGTTGCCGCCGACGTTCAGCTGCATGGTGCGGTCCAGGATGACGCCGCGATCCTCGAAGAGCTTCGCCATGACGCGGTGCGTGATGGTGGCGCCCACCTGGGACTTGATGTCGTCGCCGACGATGGGCACGCCCGCCTCGGTGAACTTGTCCGCCCACTCCTTGGTGCCGGCGATGAAGACGGGGAGCGCGTTGACGAAGGCGACCTTGGCGTCGATCGCGCACTGGGCGTAGAACTCCACGGCCTCCTGGGAACCGACCGGGAGGTAGCAGACCAGTACGTCGGCCCCGCTGTCCTTGAGGGCGCGCACCACGTCGACCGGCTCGGCGTCGGACTCCTCGATGGTCTCGCGGTAGTACTTGCCCAGCCCGTCGAGGGTGTGGCCGCGCTGCACGGGCACCCCGGCGGGCGGCACGTCGCAGATCTTGACGGTGTTGTTCTCGCTCGCCCCGATGGCGTCGGCCAGGTCCAGGCCGACCTTCTTGCCGTCCACGTCGAAGGCGGCGACGAACTCCACGTCGCGCACGTGGTAGTCGCCGAACTGGACGTGCATCAGGCCCGGCACCCTGCTGCCGGGGTCGGCGTCCTTGTAGTACTCGACGCCCTGTACCAGCGAGGCGGCGCAGTTGCCCACGCCGGCGATGGCTACACGAACCGAACCCATTCCGGTTGCTCCCTGTGTGTGATCGTTCGAGGCCGCGTACGTACGCGGCCTCATGCGGTGTCGTCGGACGGATCCGGCGAGGTGGCCCCCCGGCCCCGCCCGGTGCGCTCGCTCTCGATGAGCTCGTTGAGCCAGCGCACCTCG
This sequence comes from Streptomyces sp., assembly GCF_050698815.1. Taxonomy (GTDB): domain Bacteria; phylum Actinomycetota; class Actinomycetes; order Streptomycetales; family Streptomycetaceae; genus Streptomyces. Next base: position 1,066 of record NZ_JBOHCV010000119.1, on the reverse strand, counting down.
CGCTCCACGGACTCCAAGCCGTGTCGCTGCAGTTCGAGGGTGTAGTCGTCGAGCCGTTCGCGGGTACGGGCCAGCGAGGCGCGCATCTTGGCCAGCCGCTCCTCCAGCCGGCTGCGGCGGCCTTCCAGCACGCGCATCCGTACGTCCCGCGAGGTCTGCCCGAAAAAAGCGAAGCGGACCCGGAAGTGCTCGTCCTCCCAGGCGTCCGGCCCGGTCTGGCAGAGCAGCTCCTCGAGGTGTTCCTTTCCGTCGGCCGTCAGCCGGTAGACGATTTTCGCCCGGCGGCCGGCCAGCGCGGCGGAGCGGGCCTCGCGCTCGAGGTCCGCCTCCGGCGGACTGCTCGGCTCCTCGATCAACCAGCCGCGCTGAACCAGCGTCTTGAGGCAGGGGTAGAGCGAGCCGTAGCTGAAGGCGCGGAAGACGCCGAGTGAGGTGTTGAGCCGTTTACGCAGCTCGTAGCCGTGCATCGGCGACTCGCGCAGCAGGCCGAGTACGGCGAACTCAAGGATGCCGGAGCGCCTGCTCATGATGCGCCGTCACCTCCGTTCCGTTCGCCGCTCGCATCGTGTTATGCCGTGTTATGCCGTGCTGATGTATCGATTCGATACATCAGCACGATAGAGCGAGAGCCAGGAGGGGGCAAGCGGGAACCAGGTGAATGCACTCACATCTCTGATTCACCGCAGGCAACTTGCGCTGATTGAAACGGATGCGGGTTAAGGGGGGTTTTGGGGCTGCGTAGTCTGTCGGCTGTGCAGACCACCACCGGGAACCAAACGGCGCGAGAGCGCGTCCTCGTCCTGGGTGCAGTGCGGCCGGCAGACCGAACATCAGCGGGCCGTACTCGGGGGGACCAGACGTCAACTGCCACCTTCAGGCGAGAGCGCCTGCCCGAGGAGTAGCTGTTCCATGAGCGAGCACCGTCGAAAGTCGCCGCAAGGGCGGGGGCGGCGCGCAGCGCAGCCGCCACCGTCACCCGGTGCCGGCCGCCGAGCCGCACCACCACCACCACCGCAGGGCCCCGCTGCCGGTCCCGGCAGTCGCGCAGAGGCCCGCAGGGCGGCAC
>NZ_JBOHCV010000118.1:0-9473 GCF_050698815.1 Streptomyces sp. | reverse complement strand
CCCGTACGCTGCGCGCGCTGCTGACCGCCGAACTGGTCAGTGCGCAGGAGGCACTTGAGGCCGGGCTCGTCCAGGAGATCGCCGAGCGCGGGGACTTCGACGACCGCGTCGCCGGGCTGGCCGCCGGCATCGCCCGTGGCGCCCCGCTCACCCTCGCCGCACTGAAGGAGGCCGACCGGCGGGTCCTGGCGGCCTCGGCACCCGGCCCCGCCGACGATCTCTACCAACTGTGCTACGGCAGCCGCGACTTCCGCGAGGGCGTAGCCGCGTTCCTGGAGAAGCGCACCCCCGACTGGCAAGGACGGTGAATGCGGCGCGTGCAGGATTTCGCTCCCCGTGGCCACCACAGCTCAGTAGCCGATGGGGAGTCCGGCGTAGTTCTCGGCCAGAGCGGCTGCGGCACTCCTGGAGCGCACCACCCACTCCAGCTGCGAGCGCTGCAACTGAGCGTCGAAGGGGTCCCCGGTGACGTGCAGCATGCTGGTCATCCACCACGAGAAGTGGGTGCCCCGCCACACCCGGCGCAGAGCCGTCTCGGTGTACTCGTCCGCCGGACGCGGGTCGCGTTCGTTCAGCAGGGCCGCCAGCGCGCGAGAGAGCAGTGCCACGTCGGCCACGGCGAGATTCAATCCCTTGGCACCGGTCGGCGGGACAATATGTGCAGCGTCGCCAGCCAGGAAGAGCCGTCCGTACTGCATCGGCGTCGAGACGAAACTGCGCATGGGCAGGACCGACTTGTCGGTGATCCGCCCCGGTTGCAACTGCCAGCCGTCCTGCCCGTGGCCGAGTCGCAGGGCCAGCGCGTCCCAGATCCGGCCGTCGGACCATTCGGCGACGTCTTCGCCCGGGTCGACCTGCAGATAGAGCCGGCTGACCGAATGCGAGCGCATGGAGTGCATCGCGAATCCCTCGGGATGCCAGGCGTAGATGAGCTCGTCGGTGGACGGAGCGACCTCGGCAAGAACGCCGAGCCACGCGTACGGATACTCCCGGCCGAACGAACTGCGCGCGTCTTCGGGGATGCTCCGGCGTGCGGGGCCGTGGAAGCCGTCGCAGCCGGCGACCACGTCGCAGTGGATGCGGTGGGGACGACCCTCGACGTCGAGGAAGGTCACCGCGGGGCTCTCACCGTCGATGTCGTGCAGGGCGACATCGCTGACCTCGTAGTAGGCCAGCTGACCCGCCGCGGAGCGCGCCCGCATGAGATCGCGCGTGATCTCGGTCTGCCCGTACACCCACACCGACCGGTTCACGAGCGAGTTGAAGTCGATGTGGTGGCGCTCGTGCGGGAACTGGAGATGGATCCCCCGGTGCTCCATGCCCTCGCGCCTGAGCCGGTCACCGACGCCGACCTCACTCAGCAGGTCGACCGTCGAGTGCTCCAGCATGCCGGCACGGATGCGGCCGCGGACGTACTCGGTGCTGCGGTTCTCCAACAAGACCGACTCGACTCCTTCGCGGTCTAGCAGGTGGGACAGCAACAGTCCGGCCGGACCGGCCCCGACGATCACCACCCGGGTGCGCGTCGTCGTCACGAGCGGTCCTCACGCAGGTGCGCCGGCACGAACACCAGGGACAGGACAGCGAGAACCGCGGCGACCGAGAAGGCGTAGAAACCCCAGGGGTAGGCGACCCCCGCGCTCACCAGCAGGCCACCGAGGAACGGGCCGACGATCGCACCGAGGCGTCCCACACCGGCGGCCAGGCCCAGCGCGGTGCCCCGCACCTCTGCGGCGAACAAGTGGCCGACGAAGGCGTACACCAGTACCTGGGCGCTGAAGACGAACACACCGGCCAGGAAGACCGCGGCGTACACCACCGCCGTCGCCTCCAGCTTGACCGACAGCAACGCCAGGAAGACCGCCGCGACGCCGAACCAGAGCAGCACTGTCCGCTTGTTGCCGTGCGCGTCCGAGACCCGCCCGGCAAGCAGCAGGCCGGCGACAGCTCCGAGGTTGAGCGCGAGCAGCAGCCCCAGCGAGTCACCGGTCGAGTAACCGGCCGAGCCCATGATCTGCGGAAGCCAGGTGTTGAGCCCGTACACCAAGAGCAGGCCCATGAACGAGGCGACCCAGATACCCAGGCTCACCCGCAGCAGCCGACCGCGCAGGAGGGCGGAGGGCCGAACCGGCTGCTCGGCGGCGGAGGCGGCCTTGCCGCGCGCCTCGAGGAACGCCGAGGACTCCGGCAGCTTGGCCCACATGACAGGCAGCGTCAGCAGCCCGGCCACGCCGCCCACGGCGAACATCGCCTCCCAGCCGAACTCGGGGACGACAACGATCGCCAGCACAGCGGTGAGCACCGCACCCGCGTGGTAGCCGGTCATCATCTGCGTGACGGCGGAGCCGCGGCGGCCCGGTCGTGCGTATTCGGTCATGTACGCCAGCGCGGTCGGCAGGCACGCGCCCAGGCCGAGACCGCTGAGGAAGCGCAGTGCCACGAAGGTGGCGATGTTCGGGGCCCACGCGATCGCGAGGGTCAGTACCGAGAAGACCGCGATGCAGGTCATCAGGCTGGCGCGGCGGCCGAACCGGTCGGTGAGCGGGCCGATCGCCACCGCGCCGATGCCGACCCCGACCAGCCCGACCGTGGCCGCGGTCGTGAGCGACCCGGGGTCGAAGCCGAGTGCCTGGGTCTTGGTGAGGGTGGGAATGACGGCGCCGAGCACGACCAGGTCGAACCCGTCGAGTGCGACCGCGAGCCAGCAGAGCAGAACCGGCCAGGAGCCGCCCTGGGCGGTGCGTGGCGCCGTGGGGGACGTTGACGACATGGTGTTTCTCCTTGTCGGGGTGACCGACATCGTGATGCGTGGCACACTCCACGCACAGCGCTGTCTTTCACTGAGTGGAAAGCACATGTCCGGAAACAGCAGTCAGCCGGGCCGAACCGTGGCTTCACGCATGCTGGCAATCCTCGACGCGTTCGACTTCGAGCACTCGCGGCTGACCCTCTCCGATCTCGCCCGGCGGGCGGAGCTGAGCCTGCCGACCACCCACAGGCTCGTCGGTGAGCTGACCCGCTGGCGTGGCCTGGAGCGGGAGGACGACGGCACGTACCGGGTGGGCCTTCGTCTGCTGGAGCTCGGACTGCTGAGCGGTCTGCACACCCGGCTGCGCGACGTCGCCATGCCCTTCATGCAGGAGCTGTACGAGGCCACCCGGGAGAACGTCCACCTCGCCGTGCGCGACAGCGACAAGGCGCTGTACGTGGAGAAGCTCACCGGTCACCGGTCGGTACCGATCATCTCCCGCACCGGCGGACGACTGCCGCTGCACACGACCGGCGTCGGCAAGGCGCTGCTCGCGTGGGCGTCACCCACCGACATCGACGACCACCTCAGCAGGCCGCTGAGCCGCCCGACGAGGTACTCCATCCGCGAACCAGGCCGGCTGCGGCGCGACCTGCGGCGCACGCGACGCCGCGGGTTCGCCACCACGCGCGAGGAGATGACACTGGGCAGCTGTTCCGTCGCGAGCCCGGTACGTGTGGACGATGAGCCCGTCGCAGCCGTAGGCGTGGTGGTCCGCTCCGGCCTGCTGGAGCTCGACCGACTGGCTCCGCCCGTACTCGCGGCCGCACGAGGGATCGGTGCCCGGCTCGCCGAAGTCGGCGACGACCCCTACCCCGGTTACGTCCACGACCTCGCTCTACGGTCACCGCGCTGAGCGCCTGACGTCTCCTGGAAGGCCTGCTTCGCAGCGCCCTCGTGCCCTCGGCGTCCTCATCGCCTCCCGGCTGCCGGATTCAGGCGCGCAGCCGAGGCTACGACCGGCGGCGCGGCCCGCGGCGCTTACCGCCCCGAGGGCCTCCGGTTCCCTGGCGTGGGTTCCTTCCCGCGGACTTGCCCCGCGCACTGCCCGCGGAGGCGCGCTTCGGCTGCGCCCGGGTGGCTGCGCGCCCCCGCGTGCTGTTGATGGTCCGCCCGCGGACGATCCCGATGAAGTCCTCCACCATGTCGGTGGTCATTTCTTCCGGCCACGACAGTGCGACACGTGACTGCGGGGCGTCCGTGACCGGCCGGTACGTGATGTCCCTGCGGTGGTACAGACGCGCGAGCGACTGCGGTACGACGAGCAGGCCCACTCCTGCCGCCACCAGTTCGACCGCATCCGCTGTCGTGGAGGGCCGCTCGATCGCCGGCCGGCCCGGCAGACGCTCCCAGTCGAGGGTGTCGTCGAGGGGATGCAGCACGACGTCGTCGGCCAGACTCTCGACCGTCACCTCATCGGCCACCGTCACGACGTGGTCCTTCGGGACCACGACCACCGTCGTCTCGGTGTAGAGGGGGATCGCACTGAAGTACGTACGGTCGACCGGCAACCGTACGAAGCCCGCGTCGGCGCCGCCGTCCCGCAGCACGTCCGGTGCTTCGGCGGCGCTCACAGGGACGAGGGTCAGCGGAATGTCGGGCAGCCGCTCGTTCCAGATCCGCACCCACTTGGCCGGCGTCACGCCCGGTACGTACGCGACCCGGAACGACGGGGATGCCTCAGAGCTGGTCACGCCGCCAGAATACCGGCCGTGGTCCGAGGCCCGACACTCACTCGATACCCTGGACACCATGACGTCTCGCCAGAACACCCAGACCATGAAGCCCGCGACCGCGGCGAAGAAACTGGGTGTGTACCTCGAGGCCACGCCCCCCGAGTTCCAGGAGGGTGTCGTCTCGCGCAGCGAGCTGAACGCGCTGCAGGCCGATCCGCCGGAGTGGCTGGTGGAACTTCGCCGCAACGGGCCGCACCCCCGCCCGGTCGTAGCGGCGAAGCTGGGCGTCTCCGCCTCAGGTCTCGCGCGTGGCGGAGTCACCGAACCCCTCACCACCGAGCAGATCGATGCGCTGAAGCAGGAACTCCCTGAGTGGCTACAGCAGGAGCGCACCACCCAGGCCGAGGTCCGGAAGGAAGCGGTGCGCATCAAGGAGAAGAACAGGGCGAAGCAGCAGGCGGAACGAGGCGAACAAGCCCGCTGACCGCAGCGCCCGTATCCTGACCACGGCGACCGCGGCAGCGAAGGCGGATTCAACTGGTCGTCGCAACACCTCGATGGTGGAGGAGAGTGTTGTGGCGCAAGGGAGAGCGCGTGCGGCGATTCGGGCTGGGCGTGATCCAGGCAATGGGCCGCGTCGGTTCGTGCTTCGACAACGCCGTCAGCGAGGCGTTCAACGGCGTGCTGAAGGTCGAGTACGTCCACCGGCACACCTTCCGAACCGAACCGATCATCAAGATCGCCACGTGGATCATCGACTTCTGTAACGCCCGTCGGCTACACATCGAGCGCGGCGCACCATCCCTTCGTTTCCGGGCCACCCCACCCGGATCAGCGACCGGTAGATCCGGACTGAGCGGCGACCCCTGTCCGGCCTTGTCTGCCGGGGACCGACTGTTGCCATGCGGCGTGGGCGGCGCCCAGCAGCCCGGATCCGTGGCCCAGTTCGGCGTAGCGGACGGGCGGCGGGGCGGGGCGGGGCGGGGGGACCGTGCGGCGTAGGTGTCCCGCAGGACCTCGTGGAGCAGTCCTCCGGAGGTACCGAGCCCGCCTCCGATGATGATCGCCTCGGGGTCGAGCAGCTCCACCGTCCACACCAGCGCGGTGCCCAGGGCCCGTCCCGCGGTGGTGAGCAGTTCCGTCGCCGACCCGTCCCCGGAGGCCGCCCGCCGGACGACCTCTCGGGTCTCGGTGATGTCGGAGCCGGTGGCCTCGGCGTACCGGGCCGCGATGCCCGCTCCGGAGGCGTATTCCTCCAGGTTCTGCGGGCGCCCGTCACGGCTGCGTGCCGAGAACGTCGGATCCACCGAGGCCGCGACCTCGAAATTGCCCAGCGCGATCGCTTCCCCGCGATGCCCCTGCCAGAGCTCTCCGGCCCGGACGAACGTGGCGGAGAGCCCGGTGCCGAGGGAGACGTACAGGAACGAACCGCGCTCACGGCCGGCGCCGAAGCGGGCCTCGGCGAGCGCGCCGCACCGCACATCGGACTCGACGACCACCGGTCGACAGGGCACCAGCGGAGCAAGCAGGTCTGCTGGCTGGGTATCCCAGTCGAGAACCTCTCGGCTGGTCAGCCGCCTGGCGGGGTCGACGTACTCGGGGAATCCGGCGCCGATGCCGACCACCTCGACATCGCGCTCGGCGGCCGCGTCGATCATCTCGCGCGCTGCCGCCACGGTACCGGCGAGCTCCGGGTCCCGCCTGCCGTCCCGTACGGACGGGCGCGAGGCGGAGTGCAGCACCGCTCCGTCGGCCGTCACCAGGCCGGAGACGATCGTGGTGCCCCCGACGTCGAGGGCGACCACGGCCGGGACACTCACGGCTGCCACCCCTCGGGAACCCGCCCGGAGCCCACCCAGTAGCGCGCGCCCTCGCCTTCCACGTCCACCAGCCGGTAGTCGGTGCCCTTCGGCAGGTACGCCGCGTCATCGGGCTCGATGCGGTGCCACGCCGGTCCCTCATAGGAGGGCAGGTGCAGGTAAAGCGTGCCGTCGGTCACGTAGAGGACGGTCTCGTCCTGCGCGGTGTGCACCTCTCCCGTGTGCCCGGGCGAGAGCCGTCCGCGCGCGACGGTCAGGTACTCGGTGTCGACGGCCGTACCCAGCAGATGGCCGCCATCGGCTTCCGGAAGGTGGTGGAGCTGGTCGTCCTAGCGTCACAACCGGGCGAGCCCCTTGTCCGGCGGTGAGCGTCGCTGACCGATGGTCAGCTGACGGACCGTTTCTCGTTTCTCCTGAGCTGGGCGGCGCCGAGTCATCGGCGCCGCCCAGTCGCGTGAAGGCTGTCGCGTCGAAGCGATGCGGATCAGAAGGTGGAGACGTTGAGCAGCTTCTCCTGGATGCCGTCGGGGTCACCGGCCGGCCAGCTGTAGTTGGTGGTTCCGGCTGTCTGGAGGGCAGCCTTCACGATACTCGGCGAGGCCGAGGGGTTGGTGGCCTTGTACAGGGCGGCGCCACCGGCGACGTGCGGTGTCGCCATGGAGGTGCCGGAGATCGTGTTGTAGCCGCCACCCTTCCAGGTGGACTCGATGCAGACGCCGGGGGCCATGATGTCCACGTCGGCACCGAAGTTGGAGAAGTTGGCGATGGTGTCGTCGATGTCGCTGCGGCAGGTTGCCGGAGCGCCGCCGCCAGGCTGGCCGTTGAAGTCAGCCAGGGCGCTGACCGTGATGACCTCGTCGTAGGCGGCCGGCGTGTGGTTGGCGGCATCATCGGTCTCGTTGCCTGCGGCGACGGCGTACGTGATGCCCGCGGACACGGAGTTGCATATCGCCTCGTGCATGGCGTCCGTGTTGGATCCGCAGACGCTGTCCGTGCCGGCGCCGCCGAGGCTCATGTTGGCCACTTCGATCTCGTTGGCGTGGGCGGTCACGTAGTCGATGCCGCAGATCACGTCCGAAAACGTGCCGCTGCCCGCGTTGTTGAGGACCCGGACGGGCCAGACGCGTGCCCCGGGAGCCATACCCACGACGCCGCTGGTGTTGTCGAGGGCACCGATCGTGCCGGAGACGTGAGTGCCGTGGCCGTTGCCGTCGTCAGCGCTTTTGCCCGTAGAACAGTTCTTGGCGCCCGCCATATACACGTTGAGGTCAGGGTGGTCGAGGTCGACGCCGGTGTCGATGACGGCGACGTCGACGTCGACGCGCTCGTCCGCGCCGTTGATCTTCGCCGTGGGGCTCAGCTCGGCGTCCGCGCGGTTGATGCCGGTCGGGGTCGACTGAGCGTCGGTCTGGACGGTGCCGTCCTGCTGGACGCGCAGGACACGGGAGTCCTTCTGGATCCGCTCGGCGGCGGTGGAGCTCATGTTGGCCGAGTAGCCGTGGATGGCGTGCGTGTAGACGTGCTTGAGGTCGGCACCGTGGGCGTGTGAGTGCTCCGACGCCACCGAACTGGGCTTGACGTTGTCGCGAAGCATGACGATATAGCCGGTGGTTGACGGTGCCGCATTGGCCGGGGCGGTGGCCGCGGTGCCGGCAATCACGAGAGCACCGGCGAACAGTGCTGCGGTCAGGGATCTGCGCATGGTCGAGCTTCCTCTCCGAAGATCATCCGGTGAAAGACGGGGGGGTGGCCATGCGTTCCTCCCAGCAGGAGGCTTCCGCGTCCGGCTGGAGGCAGCATGTCGTGCCGAGTTCCCAGGTAAGGTGCCTCGGCGTCAGTGCGTCATCGCAGGGCTGGGCTCGGAACAGTCCTCAAAAGGATGCGGACGGCCAGCCACGTATGCTGGACACGAGACCGTGAGTCGTCACTGCTCGCCCTCCACGAAAGCCTGCACGGTGGCCTGACATCCGCGTCCTCCACGAGTTCCGGTGGAACCTGGGCCGTACGAGTGAGCCGGGGGTTACCCCTGCGATGCGGGATGAAAGTAGCGCGCGAACACACCAGGCGGAAGAGTGCGTTCCAGAAACCTGACGGGAAATCAGGCGCAGGCCCGTCATCACTCCCCAGGAAACCCTCGAGGATCAGAGCATCTGGTCCAGTGCTCCGGCGACACCGTGCACGACCAGCGGGCTCAAGGTCTCCTCCAGTAGCTCGCGGAAGACCGGATGCTCCCGGAGGCCCTCGCCGAACATGCCGCTCGCGCGAGCTGACCCGAGCCGACGGAGCCGTCGGCTTCAGCTGCTGCGGCTCAACGGCACGTGCATGTATGCGTGTCGGCCTACTGCGGCCCGCGACGTCATCGCGGGCCGGGTGGCTACCCTCGAGCGCCGGGGCTCATGCGGCTGCGCGCACGCCCGTAGGAGAAATAGAGCACCACCCCGACGGCCATCCACACTGCGAACCGCAGCCACGTCTCGCCGGAGAGGTTCAGCATCAGCCACGTGGAGGCGGCGATCGAGACGATCGGGAGCAGCGGCACCCAGGGAGTGCGGAAGGAGCGAGGCAGGTCGGGACGGGTGCGGCGCAGGATGATGACGCCCAGCGCGACGACGGCGAAGGCGAAGAGGGTCCCGATGTTCACCAGGCTGGCCAGCTCCTCGATGCTTGTGAAGCCCGCCAGGAGGGCCACGACACAACCCAGCAGGACGGTCGAGCGGTACGGGGTGGCGAAGCGCGGATGCACCTTGGAGAAGAACCGGGGCAGCAGCCCGTCGCGGCTCATCGCGAAGAACACGCGGGTCTGACCGAGGAGCAGGATCATGCACACGGTGGTGAGACCGATCGCGGCGCCGAAGCTGATGAATCCGGCGAACAAGGGATGCCCCGTGGCCTTGAACGCGTCGGCGAGCGGTGCGTCCACCGTCAGCCGTGTGTAGTGCTGCATGCCGGTCACCACGATGGCGACCGCGACGTAGAGCACGGTGCAGATGAAGAGCGAGCCGAGGATTCCGCGTGGCATGTCGCGCTGCGGATTCCTCGTCTCCTCGGCGGCGGTGGCCACGATGTCGAAGCCGATGAAGGCGAAGAAGACCACGGACGCCGCCGTGAAAATGCCCTGGACCCCGAAATTCGTCGGCGCGTAACCGAAGATCAGCTGGATCAGCGGGG
>NZ_JBOHCV010000117.1:0-15629 GCF_050698815.1 Streptomyces sp. | reverse complement strand
GTGTCCGGTGGGCCGCCCGCGGCCGGCGTCATCGCGGGCCGCGACGCTTCGCGCGACGCAGACCCGCGGCCGTGAGCCGGCGCAGCAGCTCCTTGCTGCCGACCTCCACCGCTCCCGCCCGCACGGCGGCGGCGTAACGCGCGCTCGGTACGTCGTAGTGGTCACGGTCGAAGGCACGGCGCGGGCAGCCGATGGCGGCGGCGACGCTGTGCAGCTCGTCGTAGGAGACGTCGCTGACCAGGTGTGACCACATGCGTCCGTGGCCCGGCCAGGTGGGCGGGTCGATATAGACGGTCACCCGCGGCTCACAGCCACTGGTGCAGCGCCCCCACTCGCGCCACCGTCGTCGACGTCTTCGAGCAGACCCAGTGCGGGTCCTCGCCCAGTTCCGGTTCCACATCCAGCGCGTGCGGCTCGGGCCCGACGCACACCGGGCACAGCGGCCACCGCCCGTACCTGTCGAGCAGCGCGTCCTGCACGTCCTGGGCTACCAGGCCGTGCACGAAGACGATGCCCTCGGGCCACTGCTCGACCCACCACCTGCGGTGGGAGACCGCCTCCTCGACGAGCGAGACCACGTCCGCGTCGGCGACCTTGCCCGCCTCGAGGTCGGCGAGCACGAGCGCCCGCGCCGCGTGAAGTGTCTGCTCAAGCGTGTCCATACCTCCATTGGACCAAAGTTCCGCAGCCGACCGCGGCCGTCGGCGCCGACGCCGGGACCACGGCGGGCCGACGCCGTACCGGCCACGGATTTCTTGGGCCGGTCGAAAGGCTTGACGGAGGCCCCGGGCCGAAAATATCTTCCGTCCGTGACGACATACCTGAAGGAAAGTTTCGCCAGGGGCGGCCGCCCGCACGGCAGATCCCCCAGTGGCGCCGTCGCCCCGCCCGCCGCCCCGCACCCCGGCCCGCCCGCACCGGGCGCCCTCGCCGCCAAGGTACGCACGATGGCTCCGTCGATGACGCGCTCCATGCAGCGCGTCGCCGAGACCGTCGCGGGTGATCCCGCCGGCTGCGCCCAGTTGACCGTGACCGGCCTCGCCGAGCGCACCGGCACGAGCGAGGCCACGGTCGTACGGACCTCCCGCATGCTCGGCTTCCCCGGCTACCGCGACCTGCGGCTGGCCCTCGCCGGTCTCGCCGCCCAGCAGGAGTCCGGCGCCGCGCCCGCCGTCACCGCCGACATCGCCGTCGACGACCCGATCGCCGACGTCGTCGCCAAGCTCGCGCACGACGAGCGGCAGACGCTCGCCGACACCGCCGCCGGTCTGGACACCGTCCAGGTGGAGGCGGCCGTCAACGCCCTCGCCGCCGCCCGGCGCGTCGATGTGTACGGGGTCGGCGCCTCCGCCCTGGTCAGCCTGGACCTCGCGCAGAAGCTGCTCCGCATCGGCATGATCGCCCACGCGCACGCCGACCCGCACCTCGCGGTCACCAACGCCGTGCAGCTGCGCGCCGGCGACGTGGCGATAGCCATCACCCACTCGGGCCGTACGGTCGACGTCATCGAGCCGCTCCGGGTCGCCTTCGACCACGGCGCCACCACCATCGCCATCACCGGACGCCCGGACGGCGAGGTCGCGCAGTACGCCGACCACGTACTGACGACGTCCACCGCGCGCGAGAGCGAACTGCGGCCGGCGGCGATGTCGAGCCGAACGAGCCAGCTGCTGGTCGTCGACTGTTTGTTCATCGGCGTGGCGCAGCGTAGGTACGAGAGCGCCGCACCCGCGCTCGCCGCCTCCTACGAGGCGCTGGCCCACCGGCACTCACCGCGCCCGCGCTGATACGGGCGGCGTCCGCACGGGGCGCGCCGACACGGCCGCCCGCCGACACAGCCGCCGACCCCGGCCGGACAATGCCGACACCACCGACAACACCGACGTACCGTCAAGTCGCAGCCGTACCGCGCCCGTCAGAAAGAGCCGCTCCTCTCCCATGACCTCCACGGCCGACACGCCCTCCTCCTACAGCGACCTGCGCACGCAGCTGGAGTCGCTGACCACCGAGGCGTTCCGAAGCGAACTGTCCGACATCGACCAGCTGCCCACCCTCGAGATCGCCAGGATCATGCAGGGCGAGGACGCCACCGTCCCGTCCGCCGTCGCCGCGCAGCTGCCGCGGATCGCCACCGCCATCGACGCCACCGCCGAGCGGATGGCGCGCGGCGGCCGCCTCGTCTACGCGGGTGCGGGTACCGCCGGGCGGATGGGTGTGCTGGACGCCAGCGAGTGCCCGCCCACCTTCAACACCGACCCCACCGCCGTCGTCGGCCTCATCGCGGGCGGCCCGGGCGCGCTGATCACCTCCGTCGAGGGCGCCGAGGACAGCAAGGAACTGGCCGCCGCCGACCTGGACGAACTCCATCTGACCGCGGCGGACACGGTCGTCGGGATCTCCGCCTCGGGCCGCACCCCGTACGCGGTCGGCGCCGTGGAGCACGCCCGCGACGCCTACGGGGCGCTCACCATCGGCCTGTCCTGCAACGCGAACTCGCCACTCGCCGCCGCGGCCGACCACGGGCTCGAGATCGTCGTCGGACCGGAACTGCTCACCGGCTCCACCCGCCTCAAGGCGGGCACGGCGCAGAAGCTGGTGCTCAACATGCTGTCGACGATCACCATGATCCGTCTGGGAAAGACCTACGGGAACCTGATGGTCGACCTCCGCGCCTCCAACGAGAAGCTGCGGGCCCGCTCGCGCCGGATCGTCTCCCTCGCGACGGGCGCCGGGGACGAGACCATCGAGGCCGCACTCACCCAAGCGGACGATGAGGTGAAGACCGCCATTCTCATCGTCCTGGCGGGGGTCGACGGCCGTACCGCCGTGCGGTTGCTGGACGCGGCGAACGGTCACCTGCGTGCCGCGCTCCGCGCCGCCACCGAAAACAGCTGAGACTGACAAGCGGCAGGTTTTCCGGCTCCGGGCCACCCCGGACCCCCAGAGAGCGACCCGCACATGAGCGCAGACAAGAACCGCCGGCTCGCCGAGACGATGCTCGCCCTCGTCGGCGGCGCACGGAACGTCACCTCCGTCTCCCAGTGCATGACCCGGCTGCGGCTCGTCCTGGCCGACCGGTCCCTCGTACAGGACGCGGCGCTGCGGGCGCTGTCCGAGGTGCTGGGTGTGGTCGAGGACGACACCCACTTCCAGCTCGTGCTCGGACCGGGGAAGGTCGCGCGGGTCACCCCCGAGTTCGCGGCCCTGGTCGACGCGGCCTTGGTCGAGGGGGGCACAGGAGCCGGCGACCCGTCGCCGCGTCCGGGCGCGGGAGCGGGAGCGGGCTCGGTCCTGGGCTCGGATGCGGCCCCTGACTCTGCCCCGGACCCGGACCCCGTACCGGCTCCGGCGGCCACCACGGCCGCGGAGCTGGCGGCCGAGGGTGCCTCGATCCGCGCCGCGCGCGGGCAGCGCAACGCCACGCCGGTGAAGCTGATGCTGCGCCGCGTCGCGAACATCTTCGTTCCGCTCATCCCCGCCCTCATCGGCTGCGGCATCGTCGCGGGCCTCAACGGCCTGCTGACGAACCTGGTCAGCAGCGGCGACGCCCGCTGGGCCGCCGGCATCGTGCCGGCGCTGACGGCGATCTCCACCGGCTTCATGTCGCTGATCGCGGTCTTCGTGGGCCTCAACACCGCAAAGGAGTTCGGCGGCACACCCGTGCTCGGCGGCGCGGCGGCGAGTGTCATCGTCTTCGCGGGCGTCTCCGACGTCTCCGCCTTCGGGGAGAAGCTCGCCCCGGGCCAGGGCGGCGTGCTGGGCGCGCTCTTCGCGGCGCTGCTCGCGGTGTACGTGGAGAAGTGGTGCCGACGGTGGGTGCCGGTGGCGGTCGACGTCCTGGTCACTCCGACCCTCACCGTCCTCGTCTCCGGCCTGGTCACCCTCTTCGGCCTGATGTACGTGTGCGGCCTGCTGTCCACCGGCATCGGCCACTTCGCCAACTGGCTGCTCCTGCACGGCGGAGCGGGCGCCGGCTTCGTGCTCGGCGGCCTCTTCCTGCCGCTGGTGATGCTCGGCCTGCACCAGGCGCTGATCCCGATCCACACCACCCTCATCGAGCAGGACGGCTTCACGGTGCTGCTGCCCGTCCTCGCCATGGCGGGCGCCGGCCAGGTCGGCGCGGCCGTCGCCGTCTACGTCAGGCTGCGCCGCAACTCCTCGATCCGGAAAACCGTCAAGTCCGCGCTCCCCGCGGGCTTCCTGGGCGTCGGCGAGCCGCTGATCTACGGCGTCTCCCTCCCGCTGGGCCGCCCCTTCATCACCGCCTGCGTGGGCGGCGCCTTCGGCGGCGGCGTGGTCGGCCTCTGCTACCAGCTCGGCACGTCCGTCGGCTCCACCGCCATCGGCCCCTCGGGCTGGGCGCTCTTCCCGCTGCTCAAGGGCAACCACGGGCTGGGTGCCATCGCGCTCATCTACGCGGCCGGCCTGGCGGCCGGTTACGTGGCGGGCTTCCTGGCGACGTACTTCTTCGGCTTCACCAAGCAGATGCTGACCGAGCTGAACGCCGAGCCGGCCGCGGAGAAGCGCCCCGCCGAGAGCCTGGTGGTCGCCGGCCACACGCCTCCGTCCGCCGCCGGCCAGAGCGAGGGCAAGGTCAAGGTCAAGGGCGAAGTCAAGGGCGACAACGACGGTGACGACGAACCCGAGGGCGAGCCGAAGCAGCCGGCCGGCGTCTGAGGCGGGCGGCGGCTCACCCGTTCGGATGAGGACCGGCAGATACGCCCCGAGTAAGCTGGGCCCGTCGGCGAGGATCCGGCTCATGGGAGCAGTGATGAGTGTCGAGCCCGAGCACGAGTGGCCGCGCCCCCCTGTGGGCGGATACACGGCCGACGACCTGGACCGGCTGCCGAATCTGCCTCCGCACACGGAGCTGATCAACGGGAGCCTCGTTTTCGTGAGTCCGCAAGCCTATTTCCACATGTGCGCGATCAACGTGCTGCAACGGCACCTCGTCCGCTGCGCCCCACCGGACGTTGCGGTCATCCGGGAGATGACCGTCACGCTCGGCCGTCGCAACCGCCCCGAACCGGACGTCATGCTCGTACGAGCAGAGGCCGTCACCGCCATGGGGCAGACCTCCTTCCAGCCGGAGGACGTGCTGCTGGCCGCCGAGGTCGTCTCACCGGACTCCGTCGACCGCGACCGCGACACCAAGCACCGCAAGTACGCGGCCGCAGGCATCCGCCACTACTGGCGGGTGGAGAACGACGGTGGCCGCGCCGTCGTCTACGTCTTCGAACTGGAGCCCGCCACGGGCACGTACACCCCGATGGGCACCTTCCGCGACCAGCTGAAGCTGACCGTGCCGTTCCCGCTCGACATCGACCTGACCGAGGTGCAGGGCCCCAGGTCCTGACCGCGGACCCCGCGGGGTCCGCGGGGTCCGCGGAAGAATCCAGGGCGGTCATCCTCCCCGTCCGTCACAGTGGGAGATCCCCCGAAGCCAGCGACAGGAGCAGGTTCATCCGGTCGCGGTCCTGCTCGGCAGCGGCACCCGGCTGTTCGAGCACCTTGGCGGCCGGCTCCAGCTCCAGCGCACCAAGGTGGTCTCCACTCCGAACGCCACTCACCTGCGATTCAAGGTGATCCGTTGACTGGCGTCTTGGGACACGCGAAACCACCCAGTACTGCCGGAGGCCGTGAACACCTGGTGTCAGACCTCTCTGGCACTCTCGTGCCCATGGCCCACGAGAACCCTCACGACGTCGTACAGATAACCGACCCGCAGGACGTCACACCAGACCTGCGGCGCGAGTTGATCGAGTGCTGGGTCGCCGTCACCAACGCCGGCGGGGCCGCCGGGTTCCCGTTCCCGCCGGTCGACGGTGCCCACCTCGCCCCGTTCGCGGACAAGCTCATCGGTCAACTCGACCCGGAACGGAGGCGTCTGCTGCTCGCCCTGTCGGGCGACGCTCTCGCCGGCTGGGTAGTCCTCGACCGCGACCCCGACCGGCTCATCTCGCACTGGGGCACGGTCAAGCACCTCCAGACCCACACCGCCTTTCGCGGGCTCGGCATCGGGTCCAGGCTCATGCGGGCGCTCCGGGTGTTCGCCCGCGACGAGATGCGGCTCGAACAACTGCATCTCGCGGCCCGGGGAGGCGCAGGACTGGAAGGGTTCTACTCCCGGCTCGGCTGGCGTGAGATCGGCCGCTGGCCCGATGCCCTCCGGCTCGATGGCGGAGACACACGCGACGAAGTCCTCATGGTGCTCACTCCGCTCTGAGGAGCCGCAGGGCCGCCGGGCGGCGGATCAGCTGCGGTTGGCCACGTACAGGCTCTGCACGCTCCGGCCGATCGGCCCGTCCTCGTCGTGCAGCGCCGTGTCCGCGAGTCCGATGCCTGCCGCGTCCACGCTCGTACGGGCGTCCACGCACACCCACTCCCCGACCGGGTGCCGGTGCAGGTGGACGGTCAGGTCGGGGTTGACGAAGAGATGGGCCTGGAAGTCGAGCACGTTGCTCACCCCGTTGCCGGAGTCGGCTGCGAGCAGGACCCTCTCCAGCGGCGCGGTCTTCTCACCCGCGACGAGCGGTATCCGCGGGCGCATCCAGCAGGTCGCCGGGCCGTTCTCGGTGAACGCGCCCGCCGCGAACCGGCATTCCATCGCGGTGTGGTAGCCGACGTCCCACGGGACGGGGAAGAACGGCTGCGGCCCGGACTCCTCCGGCCCCGGCACCAGCGGGCCCTGGCTCACGGCGGGCACCGACTCGGGCGCCGTCCGGATGCGCAGCGCCCGCGCCCGCATCACCGGCGCCCCCGGCTCCCCGCCCTGCGGGCTCAGGGACGCCTCCAGCAGCTCCACGCTGCGGCCCGCCCGCATGACGGTGACGTCCACCGCCAGCGGCTGGATCGGCACCGGGCGCAGAATCTCGTACGTGATCCGCGCCAGCCGCATGTCCTGGCGGGCGCCTTCGCGGCGCTCCATCACATGGCCGAGCAGCGCAGCCGGCGGCCCGGCGTGCTGCGAGTCGGCGTCCCAGGGCCCCCGGGTACCGGGCGTCGGCGCGAACCGGTTCCCGCCCAGCGGCTCGAAGAAGGCTTCCGGCAAGTCGGTCGGTACGGCCATGGTGGAAACCCTCCCGCTGAAGCCATCTGCCCGGAACGGCTCGCCGCCGTCCGGCTGTTCGCAGCAGGATAGGTTACCTATCGGTAGTCCGGGTCGATGAGGACGCCGGGGTTGAGGACGCCGCGCGGGTCGAGGGCGGACTTGGCGGCCCGCAGGGCGAGGGCGAAGATCTCCGGGCGCTGCCGGTCGTAACCCGGGCGGTGGTCCCTGCCGACGGCATGGTGATGGGTGACGGTGGCCCGATGGTTGCCGAGGATGTCCATGGCGGCGGCCTTGATCTCGTCCCACATCGCGATCTCCTGCCCGCGGCGCGCGGCGGCGATCACGGTGAAGTACGGGGCCGGACCGTCCGGATAGACGTGCGTGAAGCGGCAGTTGATCAGCCCCGGCGCGCCGGTGATCTCCTCGACGGCCGCACCGAGCTCGTCGCGCACCGCATGGTAGAGGTCGGCGGCACGGTCCCAGGTACAGGCGGTCTCGAAGGTCTCGGTGATCGCGCTCATCCGGGCCATCGCGTCGCGCTGGTACGGCATCCGCAGGAACGCCTGCCGCCACGCACCGACAGCGGTGTCCTGGCCGTCCTGCCCCTGTCCGTCGCGGGTACGAGGGCCGTTGGAAACACCGCCGTGGTCACGGCCGATTTCGATCAGCTCCGCGAGGCGGCTCTCCACCGGATGGTGAGCCGATTCCACACCCACGACGAGGATGCTCTCGCCGTTGTGTGCCGCCCCGGCCAGGGCCGCCTCGCCGGGGTCGAGGAGGCGGCAGTTGGCCGGATGGAGTCCGGCCTGGGAGATGGCGCGGACCGCCTCCATGGCGGCGCCGACGTCGGTGAACGCCAGAGACGTGGATGCCTTGTGTACGGGGCGGTCCTGCAGGCGCATCCATGCCTCGGTGATGACGCCGAGAGTGCCCTCCGAGCCGAGGAAGAGCCGGTCGGGCGCGGGCCCCGCCCCGGAGCCCGGCAGCCGCCACGACTCCCCCGTCCCGGCGGGGGTGACCACCCGCAGCGACTCGACGAAGTCGTCGATGTGCGTGTGGAGCGTGGCGTAGTGGCCGCCGGCCCGGGTGGCCAGCCAGCCGCCGAGGGTGGAGAACTCGAAGCTCTGCGGGAAGTGGCGCAGCGTGTAGCCGTGCGGGCGCAACTGGTCCTCCAGTACCGGTCCCAGGGCACCGGCCTGGATGCGGGCGGCCCGGCTGACCGGATCGACCTCCAGGACCCGGTCCATCGCCGAAAGGTCCAGTGACAGCACCCCGGCATGGCCTCCGGCGCCGTCCCCCTCCCGGTACTCGGTGCCGCCGACCACCGAGCTGCCCGCGCCGTACGGGATGACGGCGACGTTGTGGGCGGACGCCCAGTCGAGGACGTCGACGATCTCGCTCTCGGAGCGGGGGAAGGCGACGGCGTCGGGCGCCGCTGCCAGATCCCCGCACAGCGCGCGCATCACATCCCGGTACGCCTTGCCATAGGTGTGCCCGGCGCGGTCGCGCGGTGCGGCGGAGACGCGGTGGGCGAGCGTGCCGGGCGGCGAGATGCGGGGACGCGGAAGATCCACGCCGTCGAGGGCCGGTACCGGCAGCGGTTGGGACGGCAGCCCGGGCAACTGAGCGCCAAGGGCGGCGCATTGGGCGTCGGTCAGGGCCTCCGTTTCCCAGCCCCAGCCCCACCAGGAACGGGTGCGATGTGCGGGCGACGTCTCTTTCGCAGTCATGGGTACGCCCCTCTCGTGGCTGCCGGCCTGCTGACCGTACCGGGCAGTAGGCCGGCAGACCATGGAGGGCGGGTCACCCGCGCCAGGCACGCCACGGCCGTTGGACGATCTCCCTGTACGTGTGATGCGTGGGGCGCCGCCCCGCGTGCCGCAGCGTCCAGTCCTGTACGTCACCGAAATCCACGCTCGCGTGCGACCGCTGCCCGCACACCGCGCACTCCATCGAGAACGTCACCGGCTCGGCGTCGGGCTCGCGGTCCGGCGACAGGGTCCACTGCTCGTACCGGATCACGCTCCGCGCGCTCACGGCATCCTGCTCTGCCGGTTGAGCTCGGCCACCCGCGCGCTCAGCTCCTCCATCACCAGCGCGACCCGCAGATGTTCGGGCGGCACGTCCCACTCCTTGCCACCGGCGAGCGGCCTCAGCTGTACGTACGGCCCTTCGGCCCCCATGACCCGCCCGACGCGGCCGGAGCGGGTGTCGACGGCGAACGCACCGAACGGTGGAATCTCACTGGTCATGGCACACACCGTCGCCCTCTGTGACTATGGTCACGAAGTGACGGGAGCGATACGGACGGTGGCGTCCCGGCCGGGGAGAAAGCCGGTATCACACCCGTCCACCATGTGAGTTGGGGGCGTCATCTGCCATGCCACACGTGAACGGGCAACCGCCGGCCGCCTGGCGGTACTGCGGCAACCAGGTCAAGCTCTGGCGCACGCTGGCCAGCGTCTCCCGCGAGACGCTGGGCGAGACCGCCGGATACGCGGCTGACACGGTCAAGTCGATGGAACAGGGCGTCCGCATGCCGACGCCCAAACTACTCGACACCGCCGATGAGTTGTTCCACGCCAACGGGCTGCTGGGCGGCGAAGCAGTACCTGGAGCGCGAGAAGTTCCCGGCCCGATCGCAGGACTTCTTCGCCCACGAAGCTGAGGCGATCAGCTTGTGGTGGTACGAGCCCCTCCTGATTCCCGGCTTGCTGCAATCCGAAGCAACAGCACGTGCCTTGCTCAGCGCGCATCGACCGCCGCTGGACGACGAGGTGATCGAGAATCGCGTCACAGCACGGCTGGAGCGGCAGTCTCTGCTCCATCGAAAGCCGCCGGTGGAGTGCAGTTTCGTGCTCTACGAAGCCGCACTGCGTTGCCCGGTGGGCGGTACCTCCGCCCACCACGCCCAGCTGCGCCACTTGGTGCATCTCTCAGAGCTGCGTCACGTATCGCTTCAAGTGCTGCCCTTCGCTGTGGGAGCCCACCCCGGCCTCAACGGGCCGACAGTGCTACTCGAAACCCGTGAGCATGAGCTGATCGCACTCGCGGAAGGTCAGTCCGTCAGCTATCTCACCTCGGATCTGCGGGACATCAGCGCGGCTCGACAACGCCATGGCATGATCCGAACGCTGGCTCTCACCCCTGACGAGTCGGCCCGGTTCATCAGCAGGGTTGCGGAGGAGCTATGAGTCAGGAACTGGACTGGTTCAAGTCGAGCTACAGCGACACCGAGGGCAGCAACTGCGTCGAAGTCGCCCTGTCCTGGCACAAGTCGAGCTACAGCGACACCGAGGGGAGCGCCTGCGTCGAAGTGGCCCTGTCCTGGCACAAGTCGAGCCACAGCGACAGCGAAGGCAGCGCCTGTGTCGAGGTCGCGACCTGTCCTTCCGCCGTCCACGTACGCGACTCCAAGGACCCGCACGGCCCGCAGCTCACCTTCCCCGCCCCCGCGTGGACGCCCTTCATCGCAAAAGCCAGGTAGCGTGCGCACGCTCACCTACTTCATGGCCACCTCCATCGACCTCACGGACTTCGCTCTCGCCTCGGCCCGTACGTTCGCGAACGGCACACTCGTCACGACCTACAACCGAAAGCGGTGACGCCCACCATGGCGCGGAGTAGGAACAGGTAATGGTCGATTCGGCGGACCCGGTCGCGCTGAGAAGCCGGTGGGCCGAGATGCTGGGCTGGGTCGTGCTCAACGACTCCGGCGAGGAGTACGAGATCCGCCCCGCCCCCGACCGCCTTAGGGGTTGATCTTCGCGCCGGTCCCGGACCGGAAAGTCGTCAAGAACCGCCTGCACCTCGACTTCCGCCCCGACGACCAAGAGGCAGAGGTGGCCCGGTTCCTGGCTCACGTCGCCCGGCACGCCGACGTGGGGCAGCGCAGCGACGAGCCCTGGATGACCCTCGCGGACCCGAACACGCCGGACTACCAATTCTACGGATCGGCCCTGGTCAGCGCATAGAAATGCCCCGCCCGCGCTCCTCGGGGGTGGAGTCACGGACGGGGCCGGTAGGGTACGTGGCCGGTCAGTGCGGTGCGGAAGTGGACGCGCGCAATTCAGCGAGACGGCGCTGATACAACGGGCCGATGGCGTGCGCGCCCCTGGCCTCGCTGGGGGTGGCCTGTTCGATGAGGTGATGGGACACGGCCTTGAGGTGAGCAGCCCAAGCGATCACGTGCTGTTGAGCCGTCCGCCCGCATTCCTGCGGTTCACCAGGGAGGCACAGCGGGAGTTCCGGCCCAAGCTTGTTGGCTGCGTGCCGGACGTACCGAGCGATGGTGAGCCATCCGTCCTCGGTCCGCCGAATGGCGCTGCCCTCGGTCTCCCACCCCCACGGGCCGAAGTCGTCCCCGTGATCGTCCATGTGTGCGCTCCCTTGTGATCAGCGGATTAGGCAGGTGCGGCGATCGTAGCCGCGCTACCCGCCTCCTTGGGGTCGCAGTGCCCGACCGAGGGAACGCACGGCCCGCACGGTCCACACATGGGGAGGAATTGCGGGGGCGTGCACGACTGAACACCTTCACCGTGCACCGCCGTGATCTCGGCCGTGGCATTGGCCATCTGCGCGCCGCCCCAGATTTCGGAGATCGGCTTTTCCCGCACGTTGCCGATGGTGAGGAATCGACCCAGGACGCACGGCCATACGTCGCCGGTCGGGCCGATGGCGCATTTCTCGTGTGCGCAGTGCCCGCACAGATCAGCGATGGTTGGTGCGGCCCCCTTGCTCGCCCGCCCGAATGCGCGCGTACGGTCTCCGCCGACCGTTCCGACACCGAGCCCCGTAAGGTCCTGCGCCGCTTCCTGCACGCGCTGGCCGTCCCGCACGGCGACGACTCCACCCCGCAGCGGGATATCGAGTGCCAGCGCCTTTTGGACGTTGGCGCGAGTCTTCTTGTGTGACCCTCGGAGTTGCGTCAACTGGTCGTGTTCCTCGGCAGTGTCCGAGTAGTACGACGTGGCGAGCTTGACGCCGTATTCCGTGAATGCGCCCCACAGGGGTTCGCGGATGTGGGTCATGTTCGAGAACACTTCGACACCGAGGCCACGCCCGTGGGCGTGCTTGATCAGTGCGGGCAGGCTCGGGTAGAGCGTCGGCTCTCCTCCGATGAACTGAACATCCAGCGTGCCCATGTCTGCAAGCTGGTCAATCACGTTCAGCCAATCCTGCACGGCCATGGTCCCGTGTGTGCCCTTGGGCCCGCTGTCCGCGTAGCAGTGATCACAGAACTCGTTACAGAGTCCCGTCACCTCCAGCCACGCGAATAAGAGTCGGTTTTCGGCAGTACTCATCGCGCGTCTCCTTACGACCGGGGTGTGTGGTAACCCACCCCTGCCGAGATTCCGAATACGTGGGGGAACGATTTCGGTTACGTCCGGCAGGGGCGGGAGTTCAGAGGCGGCCGGTAGCGGCCAGCGTGGGGATTGCTGTAGCGAGTACGGCGACTACGAACACGAATACGGACCAGCCGAAGCGGCGTACGTACTTCACGCGCCCTCCAGCGGAACGCAGTTGGGGCAGTCGTCCGAGTGGAGCGGCGACGGGGGGGGTGAGTCGGCCGGGCAGGTAGACGACACCGGTAGCGCTGACCGGCCGTCGTACTGCGTCCACCAACCGGCCGGAGAGTCCGCGTACGGCCCGTGGGGTCGTCTATGAGGCCCCCCTGACTAGCTCGGGGTCCGGCAGAGGCCACGTACGGCTCTTCTGTGGCTTCACAGGCGCTGTCACCGACGCGCCGCCCGCTTGAGCCCCTGCGGGTCCTCACAGTCGATGTGCTGATACGTGACGACCGGCGGGCCCGACTGCCTTTCCAGCGCCACCCGGCGGCACCGCTCAAGCTGGGTGATGGGCTTCTGACAGCCGGTGCAGGTGCTCCCAAGCGGTACGAAGGTTGAGTACTCGTACCCGCGGACGTCGCTGTTCGTCGTGGTCTGGCTCGTCATGGTCACCATCCCGCTTGTTCCATCGAGTCCGGTGCTGCTGATGGGTGTTGGACCACAGAAGCGCGGCGAGTTGCCCGGCACCACAGCAAAAAGGCCGCAGTCCTGCCGCACCCTGGCCGCACTGGCTACGCTGACCAGGGAAGACGCACCCGCACGAGGGAGGACCGGCAACGATGACCAGCAGGCGGCGGAGGTTCGCGGAGCGCCGGAAAGCGTGCGGGTTCAATCAAGAGGAATTCGCAGAATCGGTCGGCGTAGATCGCTCTACGGTCCAGCGCTGGGAGAACGAAAAGAATGATCCGCAGCCCTGGCAAAGGCCGAAGATTGCTAAAGCTCTGGAAGTCACGGCAAGCGAGCTCGACGCGCTGCTGGCTCCGGACGCTTTCGCCCCGCCCGCGCAGGCCCTCCGCGAATGGCTCGCCGTTGCAGATTCCAATAGTGACGACGAATTCGACGCTCTCGAACTGGCTAGACGGGTCGCGGCAAGTGACGTGGGAAAGGAGACGTTGAGCCGACTGGAGAAATCCTTCGATGAGCTAGCCATGAAGTACCCGAAGTCTCCGCCACAGGATCTGGTGGAGCGCGTAAGAAAACACTCCGCTTATATCGCGCATCTCATGGATGCCCGGATGACCCTCGCCGAACAGCGGCGCCTGTACGTGATCGGAGGTTGGTTTCAGCTTTTGGGCGCTACCCTCCACATCGACCTCAATCAGGAGAACGCCGCTACGGCCCGTCTGCAAACAGCGGCCACCCTCGCCCAGCACGCCGAGCACCGCGAAATTGAGGCGTGGTGTTATGAGACGGACGCTTGGCGGGTTCTCACGGACGGCGAATATGGCCGCGCACTGGAACTCTCCCAGATCGCGCAGCAGCTAGCCCCGGCAGGAAGTTCGGTCGCCATTCAGGCAACAGCGCAAGAGGGAAGGGCAAGAGCACGCCTCGAGGAAAGGGTCGCCACCTACGCGGCCATAGAGCGCGTACAGCAAATGTCGATGGCGCTCGTGCCACGAAAGGGCACCGCGCACCATTACCAGTACGACCCCGGTAAGTCCCTGGCCTATACCGCAACAACGCTCGCATGGGCCGGAGATCCCGCAGCAGAGACCTACGCGCGGGAAGTCATCGCACGACTCGCCCCCGCTGACGATGTAGAGAAATGGCCGCGCCGGGTCGCGTCAGCGAATATCGATTTGGCCTTGGCCTTGCTCGGTGGTGACCGGCTGGACGAGGCGTGCAATGCAGCACAGCGAGCCATACTGTCCGGCCGCATCGTCCCGTCGAATCACTGGCGTGCGCTGGAAGTTGTCAAGGCCGTCGAGACTCGGCAACTCCCGGAAGCGTCAGACCTCCGAGAGGCTTACCGCGCCCTGCATCGCAAGGCCAGGTAACGCGCGCAGGCTGACCTACTTCATCGCCACCTCCATCGACCTCACGGACTTCGCTCTCGCCTCGGCCCGTACGTTCGCGGACGGCACGCTCGTCACGACCCACACCCGAAAGCGGGAAGGCAACGAGTTCTGCATCCTCGGCCCACGCTGCGGCTGAGCCCCGGCGCTTGAGCTCCGAGACACGAGGGTCCAGCTCCGAGCTCCCTTTTGAGGAATGGGTGGTTGGTCTCTCCCCCACCAGCCCACCCTCGTCAAGGAGCGGGCCCGGCGGTGAAGTTAACTCCCTGCTTTCGTTTTGACACAGCGAGTTGTTTCTGTCTAGCGTTCGCTAGACAGAAACAACCCCTGCCGGTGCTGGAACACCGAACAGGGGTCTGACCTCAGAGATCGAGGCACGATCCCCATGGCTGCTTCAAACTGTATCGCTGCCCCGCCCGAGCCTTCGCATCCGTTGGCCAATCCGGGCTACGGGAAGCGCTGCGTACCCGACCAACTTCCCCGCCGCCACGGCGACTTCTCGCACCTTCCCAGGCGGGAAGCCTCCATCGCGGCGTACATCGACGGGCTGCCCGACGGCGCCGCCGTCGACATCAAGACACTCGCCGCACACCTGCCCGACTACGGCCAGGCCGCCTGCCGTACGGCCCTCAACCGGATCGCCGACGCGGGCCATCTGCGCCGTTTCCGCGAGCAGATCGATACTGCGGACGGCGGCAAACGCTGGGTCACCCGTACGTTCTTCAGCCGCGGGGCCCGCGACAACGCCTGGTGGCGTGCGTTCCAGCGCAGCCACGGGCTCATGCCGCTGTACGCCGAGGTCGGCGAGCCCGACACTCGCCAACCGGCCGCTGTAGAAGCCGAGTCCGCACCCGTGGTGCCCTCGCCGCGCAGGCCACCGAGACCACAGCACCCGGTTCGTACGCCCGCCTACGACGCGCTCGCCGCCCTCGGCCGCGCCGAATCCCGCCTCACACTCTCGGCGCGCGACTGCGCCGCGCTCGAAGCGCTCGCCGCCCAGTGGCTCGCCCGCGCCCCGGACCGTACGCACTTCACCTTCGCCCTGACCGCCGGGCTGCCACCCGAGATCACGCACCCGGCCGCTCTCGTCCGGACACGCCTGGAGAACAAGATGCCGCCCGAGCCCGCCGAGACCCAGCAGCCAAAACTGATCATGCTGTGCACCAACTGCGACCGCCCCGGCGAACCGGACGCGCTGCCCGGCGGGCTGTGCGC
>NZ_JBOHCV010000116.1:0-7340 GCF_050698815.1 Streptomyces sp. | reverse complement strand
GACTCCGCGAAGACGATCACCAGGATGCCGATCAGACCGAAGGTCTGGATCAGATAGTCCGGGTCCAGCCAGCTGGGTCCCAGCGCGAGGACGGTCACGTCACAGGCTCCTCATCAGGGGCGCGCCGCACAGGCAGCGATCGGGGGGTACACACGCTACCAACGCCCGGGGACACCGGAACGTGCCGGCCGTCAGCCCTGCGGGGCCGGCAGCATCTCGTTCCAGTTGGCCCAGTAGCCGCCGTATCCGTCCGGCACCAGGCCGTCGGGCAGCAGCATCTCCCCCGGGGAACCCATCTGCTGGCCCGGAATGCCCGGGTGGTGCTGGCCGCCCTCCCGGCGGTGCCGGCCGCCCTGACGCCCGGCGACGTCCTCGCCCGCCGCCACGAACAGCCGTCCGTGCGCGGAGAGATACTGCGCCCGCGCGATCAGTCTCCGCAGGTCGGTGCCGAGTTCGAGTGCCAGGATCTCCATGTCCACGCCGGTCTGCCAGCCGTCGACCAGCACAGCGTCCTGCACCGGGGACCACCCCATGTGGTCCGGCAGATGGGCGTGTTCGTACATCTGCGGATGCTGCTCCTGGACCGGCACATGGGGCTGGGACTGGGCCTGCGACTGGGCCTGTGACGGGAACGGGGTCTGGTACTGGGCCTGCGGGTGGCCGAGCGACTGCTGCTGCGGCTGCTGCTGTTGTTGCTGCTGCTGCTGCGGCGGCTGGTGCTGCTGCTCGGGCGGACGAACCGTTTCATCGGATGTAGCGGCGTGCGACGGCAGGGGCGCGGGCGGCATCAGCAAGTCGTCGGCGAGCGTACGGGCATCCTCCCGGCCCACCGTGCGGCGGGCGATCCGCACCTCCCGCTCGGGCAGCCCGAGCATCTCGGCCACCGCCCTGTCATTGCCCACCACCACCGCGAAGGCCGCCAGCGACCGGGCCCGGCTCGCCTGGGCGTCGTCCAGCGTGGTCTGCGCCCCCCGCACCTCCTCGTCGCTGTGACAAAAGGCCTTCGCCAGCACCGTGTGCCGGTCCCACAGCTCCCGAGGCTCCATGCCAGAACCCGTATCCTCTCATCCGATTTAAACGGAATTCCCCGCCCAAATCATGCAATCTGTATCTTCGCGGCTCTTAATCTAACCGCGCGGACGGGAAGATCCGCGCCGCCGGGGCGGAATGCGGAAAGTTTCCATCGCATTCCCCCGGGGTACATAGGTACGGCCTACGGAACGGGACGTGGTCCGTAACCCGCGGGCGATTCGCTCGTACGCAACGGGCAGCGGAGCGCGCGGGAGCGGCTCAGCCGAGGATCAGCGGCGGTCTCCGCGGCCGGCCTCCGTGGACCGGTGCTGCGACTTCGCATGCGGCCCCCCGGCGGCGGCCCGCATGCGCAACCGCTTCACCTCGTCGCGGAGGTCCGGGAGCTTGTCGTACAGCGCCCTGCCCGGACAGTCGGTGGCGTACGCGTCCTTGTGCCCGGATATGACGTCGAACTCGGCGTCGTCCCCCTCGTCGTACCGGCTCTCGTCGCTCGAGGAGACCATCCGGGTCCGGCCGGCCGGATCGGCCCCGGACCGCAGCTTCCAGGCGGCCAGCGAGGCGATCGATTCCAGCATCGCCCCCGGTATCCGCTCTCCCTCGTCGAACGTGCCGAGCGCGGCGATCCCCAGGCTGTGCTCGTTGAACCCCTTGGTGTGCGCGCCCTCCACGGAGCCCTTCAGATCACCGGCCCGGCCCTCATAGATGGTGCCGCAGCGGTCGACGACGAAGTTGTAGCCCAGGTCGTCCCACCCCCGCTGGACGTGGTCCGCCTCCAGGGCCCGCAGCATGTCGGGGACGGCGGCACAGTCGTAGTCGTTGGGATGGTTGGTGTGGTGGATGAACACCGCCCGCACATCGTCCATGGAAGCGGCTCGCTCACGGACCAGGTCCTCGTCCGCATGCCAGGCACCGCGGGACACGATGTCCGGGCGTGGCGCGGCGGGACCCGTGCCGGCCTCGGCCGGGGCCGCGCCGTGCCCTGTGATCGAGTCCCGCACCGGCTCGTCCCACGTCACGAGGAACGCCAACGGCAGGACCACCGCGAAGACGAGTCTGGAAGGCCGCATACGTCACACCGTGCACCCTCTCCGCCCGCTCGCACAGGTGACCACATCCGTTCGAGTGAACGCGCCCGGCGGGACCTGACCGGCCAGGGCCTGCCGCCCGCGCCATCAGCGCTGGCCACGGGCTCGCGTCGTCGTGGTCGGCGCGCCCTACGGGATGATCGATCGTGCCCGGATTCCGGGAGCGATCCGCCGACCGCCGGATGCGCCCGGCCTCCGCCGAAGAAGGTGTGCCCTACCGCGACGGCCGGGCACCGAAGAACGCCCCGTTGCGCCGAGTCGTGAGGATCAACGAGGTATCCCGGATGTCTACAGCCCTTCCCCTCTCGTTCATTTGATGAACTGTCAGACCGTTCAGCACAGGAGTTACTCACGAGTTGGCCGGAAGGAGTTCTTCCGGGCGGGCCTTCGCGGACCGGTGTGGCGGCCCTACTGTCCACAGCGGCCATCTTTCCCCGACAAAGGAGTAGATGTGGAACGTCGCACCTTCTTGCGCGGAGCCGTCATCGGCACCTCGGCCGCCACCTTCGGCGGCACTCTCATGCGCGGCGCCGCCTACGCGGCCCCGGCCCAGAACGGTCCCGGCCCGTACGGAGCGCTGGGCACGGCCGACGCCAACGGCGTCCAACTGCCCAGCGGTTTCACCAGTCGCGTCATCGCCCGGTCCTCGCAGGCCGTCTCCGGCACCTCGTACACCTGGCACAACGCCCCCGACGGCGGCGCCTGTTTCGCCGACGGCACGGGCTGGATCTACGTCTCCAACTCGGAGATCAACCCCAGCGGCGGTGCGAGCGCCGTCAAGTTCAACTCCTCGGGCAGCATCACCGGTGCGTACCGCATCCTCTCCAACACCCGGCAGAACTGCGCGGGCGGCGCCACCCCGTGGAACACCTGGCTGTCCTGTGAAGAGGTCAGCCTGGGCTACGTGTACGAGACGGACCCGTGGGGCGTGAACGCGGCCACGCGCCGGAACGCGATGGGCAAGTTCAAGCACGAGGCGGCCGCCGCCGACCCGGTGCGCAAGGTGATCTACCTGACCGAGGACGAGAGCAACGGCTGCCTGTACCGGTTCATTCCGACGACCTGGGGCAACCTGTCCTCCGGCACCCTCCAGGTTCTGGTCGCCGGCACCGGCACCTCAGGGTCGTTCAGCTGGTCGAACGTCCCCGACCCGGACGGCTCGCCGACCGTGACCCGCGACCAGGTCTCCGGCGCCAAGCGCTTCAACGGCGGCGAGGGCTGCCACTACGCCAACGACACCGTCTGGTTCACCACCAAGGGCGACAACCGCCTCTGGCAGCTCAACCTGGCGAACAGCACCTACGAGCTCGCCTACGACGACAGCCTGGTCAACCCCGGCGCCGCCCCGCTCACCGGCGTGGACAACGTCACCGGGTCCTCCTCCGGTGACCTGTTCGTCGCCGAGGACGGCGGAAACATGGAGATCTGCGTCATCACCCCGGACGACGTCGTCGCGCCGTTCCTGCGGATCACGGGCCAGTCCAGCTCGGAGATCACCGGCCCCGCCTTCTCCCCCGACGGCACCCGGCTGTACTTCTCCAGCCAGCGCGGCACGAGCGGCAGTTCCTCCGGCGGCATCACCTACGAGGTCACGGGCCCGTTCCGCACCTCCCCGTGATCTCCGGCCCACCCACGCCCGGTGGGCGCCGGCAAGCCCGGCATCCACCGGGCTTGCTGCGCGCCGCATCGCGCTTCACCTCGATCATCGCCATCGCAGCCGGCAGCCCAACACGTGCCGGCCTTCGGTCAGTTCTATGCCGTACTGAGCGGTAAGCATCCTGCGCCCTAAACATCCACGGAATGTGGCTCTGGTCACATGCAATCGGAAAAGCGCTGGTCACGGTACACGTCGTACCCGATCAGTCACGGTGCGCTGATTCTTCCTGGTGGTCGCCTCCACGTTTGGCCCCCTTCGAACGCTTAGCTGGTCCCCTCTCCCGAGGACAACCAACTCCCCGGTGACACAGGGCAGTTGGCTTCGCAGGGTGTCGGAGAGTGCCACCCAACCGAAAGGAAGAACCGTGCTTGATCAGCTGATCGGCGCGGTGGCCGCGGCCACCGCCGGACGCGTTTTCGCTCCGGACGCCGCGCGTCTGGTGCGGCGCGGACTCGCCGCCGGCGTCATGGTGGGGGTCGCGTCACTCACCGAGCAGGGACCTACCGCCCACCCGCCGCACCAGACCACCTCCGATGCGATCCAGGCCGGTCGGGGGGAGCGGTCGTGAACGAGGAAGCCCTCTCCCGCGACCTGACCTCCCAGCCGATCGGGCGGGCACAAGACCCCGAGCGGATCCCGGTGGCCTTCTGGGCCTTTCACCGCCAATTCCGGCGCGCCTACCGCCACTACGCACAACTCCAGCTCGGAGACGCGCGCATGGCCGGCCAAGTCGTCCACCTGGTCTTCCTCAGCCTGCTGAGGGGCTGGCCGCGCCTGATGGAGGAAGCCAACCCCGCCGCCAGCGCCTGGGCCCACCTGAAAGAAGCCGTCGACGAGGTACTCCTCTTCGAAGGGCGCGAGTCCGCCCTTCCGGAGACCGCCGCCTTCTGCCGCGTGCGCCGCGCAGTGCTCGAGGACAGCCGCGACGAGTTCGCCGCCATGGAAAGCAGCGTCGGCCTCTACCCCGCCATAGCCCGGCTCCCCGGCCAGCAGTTCGACGTCGTGGTCCTGCACTACGTCCTCGACTTCACCACCGCAGGGACCGCACGCATCCTGGGAGTCACCGACGCCACCGTGCGCTCCCACCGCGCGCACGCCCGCCAACGACTCGCCCAGGACCTGGGCATCGAGCTGGGTTCCTACAGCAACAAGGATTGAGGAGCAGCCGCACCATGCCATCGCCGCACACCCTGGACGACCTCCTGACCGACGCTCGCGCCTTCACCCACGATGTCGACCTCGACGACGCAGAGGAGTGGGCATCCCGCCGCCGACTCGCGTACGACCACGCCGCCGCAGTGCGACGCGGCACGGCCGGCGGCGGTTTCCCACAGCCCGCACTCGGGCCCGCCTCCCTCGGACTCGCCGAGAGAGGCCACCCGGCCCTGTCCCGGCGTGAACAGGCCGCCCGCGAATTGCGGGCACTCTCCTCCTGGGCCATCCGCGGCCCCCGCGCCGTCGAGCACATCGCCGACCTGGCCACCACCCACCAGATCGACCCCGACAACGCTCTCACCTTCGCCTGCCTGCTCCATCTGGCCGACCGCGACGACCAGGCCGAGGTCCTGTGGCAGTTCTCCGCCGGCGCGGGCAAGCCCGCCTCCGCCGAATGCCTCTACCTGCTGCACACCACCCGCGGCGAGTTGCGCCAAGCCCGGCACTGGGCACACCAAGTGGCCGAGCTCGACCATCCCGGCGAGGTTCCGCTCCACTCCGGTGCCACCGACACCGCCCGGGGCGAGCACAGGACGTTGACGTCGCTGATGCTGCTGCGCACTCACGGCGCTCTGCGCGGCGAGGAGACGGGCACGAGTTTGACGATCAGCGCCTTTCACGCCTGCGCCGGCACGCTCTCGCGCGCCATGACTCGAGCGATCCAGTCTCTGAAGGCAGAGCCCGACGTTGATTTCGGCCCCTTGTCCTGGCCCGACCACACTCTCGCCGACCAGATGCAAGAAGCCATCAGCTGACGCCTCATGCCCGGGGCGCACGTTGCCGGGCTGGGTACCGCCCCGGGGTGCCACCGAGTGCGATCACTGTGCCGGCTACGGAAACGGCGGCCAGGGTGAGGAAGAGCGGGGGGTAGCCACCGAGGGGGCCGGCGAGGGCGGCGCCGGCGAAGGGGGCGAGGCCGGTGGCGATGGTGACGGGGGCGGTGAGGATGCCGGAGAGGCGTGCGTAGTGACGGGTGCCCCAGCGGTCGGCGACGGCGGTGGCCTGGAGGAGGGTGAGGTTGCCGCGGACGGTGCCGGCTGCGATGGCGAGGACGGTCAGGAGCGGGACCGGCCCCGGGACGAGGGCGAGGGCCGCGGTGGTCGCGCCACCTGCTGCGATGAGGGCGGTGGTGCGGGTGGTGACGCCGGTTCGGCGTGCGAGGGGCGCGTAGAGGGTGCGGCCGAGGGTCTGACCGAGGCCGCCGAGCCCGAGAGCCCAGGCTGCCTGGGTGGGGGTGGCGCCGCGTTCGTTCAGCAGCGGTACGAGGCCGATGACCACGGCGAAGGACGTGCACGCGGAGAGTGTCAGCGCGATGGTCAGCAGCACGAATGAGCGGCTGCGGGCGATCGGCTTCCCGGTCTTCCCGCCCGGCTCGGACCGTTGTGACGCGTGAGGGGCGTCAGGCGCGGAGGGCCAGGGCGCGCGCAGGGCGAGGGCGTGGGCGGGGATCGTGACGACGGCGAGGATCACCGCGAGGACGGCGTAGGCGGACCGCCAGCTCAGGTGCTCGATGAGGGCGGCCGTGAGCGGTGCGAAGACGGTGCTGGCCAGGCCGCCGGCGAGGGTGAGGATTGTCAGGGCGCGAACGCGGTCCGTGCCCCACCAGCGGGTGAGAGCGGCGAAGGCGGGTGCGTAGAGAGTCCCGGCCATGGCCGCTCCCGCGCACAGCCAAGCCCCGGCGAAGGCAAGGAAATTGGGCGCCGCGGCGATGGCCAGCACGGCTGCTGCACCCAGGGCCGACCCTGCGGTCATCACCGCGCGTGGGCCTCTGCGGTCCAGTACGCGGCCGAGGGGGATGCCGAGGAGTGCGGAGACGAGCAGGGCGGCGGAGAAGGCTCCGGTCGCGGCGGTGCCGGACCAGCCCGTCTCGGCTGTCAGGTGGGGCAGGAGGACGGGGAAGGCGTAGTAGAGGACGCCCCAGCTGGTGATCTGCGTGACGCACAGGGCGGGCAGGGCGAAGCGGGGCCGTGGCCGGTCCCCCGTACCGGTCACGGCCCCGCCGGATTCAAGGGCCTCCTTCCGCACCTCAGCAGCAGCCGGAGGTGACGGCTTCGCGCCGACCGTCATCGTCGCCCTCGGCGCAGCACGTGCTGCCTTCTTGCTTGCCGAGCGAGTCGGCGTCGCCCTTGACGACGTAGACCTCCCAGGGCTCCTTGCCGGGGCCGTGCACCCAGACCTTGTCCTGGACGGCGTAGCAGCAGGTCGTGTCGTTCTCTTCGTGAGTCGTGAGACCTGCCTCGCCGAGGCGGGCTGCGGCGGCATGCACGGCCTCGGAGGATTCGACCTCGACTCCCAGGTGGTCCATGCGGGTCTCCTCTCCGGCCTGGCCCTCGATGAGGACGAGCTTGAGC
>NZ_JBOHCV010000115.1:0-3755 GCF_050698815.1 Streptomyces sp. | reverse complement strand
CGTCCGTACTGCCGTCGTACGTGCGCGCTCAGCGGCCGCTCTGGCCGCCGCGCGGCATCCGGGCCCCCTTGGGCATCGGTCCCTTGGGGATCGGCATGTTGCTCATCAGGTCCCCCATCGCGCGCAGCCGGTCGTTGACCTGCGTGACCTGCCCGCCCGCGAGCACCCGCGGCAGCTTCAGCAGCGTGTTGCGCAGCTTCTTCAGCGGCACCTGACCGGCGTCGTTGCCGACGATGAAGTCGTGCACCGGCACATCGGAGACGACGCGCGCCATCCGCTTCTTCTCCGAGGCCAGCAGGGGACGCAGCCGGTTCGGGTTCCCCTCGCCCACCAGGACGATGCCCGCCCTGCCCACGGCCCGGTGGACGACGTCCTGGTTCCGGTTCATCGCGACGGCCGGGGTGATGCTCCATTGCTTGCCGATGTTGTCCAGCACCGCCGCGGCCGCGCCGGGCTGGCCCTCCATCTGCCCGAAGGCCGCCCGCTCGGCCCGCCGCCCGAAGATGATCGCCATCGCGAGCAGAGCCAGCACCGCACCCAGAATGCCCGCGTAGACGGGGTGGTCGATCAGGAAGCCGGCGGCGAGGACCACACCGAAGGTGACAAGCCCCACACCGGCCAGGATCCAGCCGATCTTCCGGTCCGCACGCCGGGTCATCTTGTACGTCTGGGCGATCTGCTTGAGCCGCCCAGGGTTCTCGGTGTCTGCCTTCCTCGCCATGCGAGGGAGTTTACGTGGCCGCCGGGCTTCCGGTCCTCGCGGCCTCCACTACGCGCTGGGCCTCGGTGCGCGCCTCCGCCCGGCGGCGGTCCTCGAGCACCGCGGTCCAGGCGTTGAGGCGTGCGGTCCGCCGGCCCCTGCCCAGCAGCAGGCCCTCGACGTTCTCCAGTGCGCGCAGCGTCGTCCGCAAGGTGATTCCCCTCCATGGTGTCGCGTGGCCGCATCAACGGTGTGTGCGGCCATCGTCACTGTTGGGTATTACCAGCGGATGACAAGCGGGTCAAAGGCTCGCGAATCCATTGCGGCGCACATCACGTCGAGGGAGGCCGAGGACGGCACACCCTCCTCACCCGTCCCCCGCGGGCACGACCGTGCACGACCCGCGCACGACCGCGCACGCTCACACCGCCTGGGCGTCGCGCGCCTCCATCGCCTGCTTGTAGAGCCGGCCCGCGCGGTAGGAGGAGCGCACCAGCGGACCCGACATGACCCCGGCGAAGCCGATCTCGCCGGCCTCCTGCTCCAGCTCCACGAACTCTTCCGGCTTCACCCACCGCTCCACCGGGTGGTGCCGTGCCGAGGGCCGCAGGTACTGGGTGATCGTGATCAGTTCGCAGCCGGCCGCGTGCAGGTCGCGCAGTGCCTCGCTGACCTCCTCGCGGGTCTCGCCCATGCCCAGGATCAGGTTGGACTTGGTGACCAGGCCGTCCTCGCGGGCGCGGCTGAGCACCTCCAGCGAGCGGTCGTAGCGGAAGGCGGGGCGGATGCGCTTGAAGATGCGGGGCACCGTCTCGACGTTGTGCGCCAGCACCTCGGGGCGGGAGGAGAAGACCTCGGCCAGCTGTTCCGGCACGGCGTTGAAGTCGGGGATCAGCAGCTCGACGCCGGTGTCCGGCATGAACTGGTGGATCAGCCGCACGGTCTCGGCGTAGAGCCAGGAGCCGCCGTCCTCGAGGTCGTCACGGGCGACGCCGGTGATCGTCGCGTACCGCAGCTCCATCTGCCGCACGGACTCGGCCACCCGGCGCGGCTCGTCGCGGTCCAGCTCATCGGGCTTACCGGTGTCGATCTGGCAGAAGTCGCAGCGCCGCGTGCACTGTTCACCGCCGATGAGGAAGGTGGCCTCGCGGTCCTCCCAGCATTCGAAGATGTTGGGACAGCCCGCCTCCTGGCAGACCGTGTGCAGGCCCTCGCGCTTGACCAGGCTCTGCAGCGCGTTGTACTCGGGGCCCATTTTCGCCCGGGTCTTGATCCACTCGGGCTTGCGCTCGATGGGGGTCTCGCTGTTGCGGACCTCCAGGCGGAGCATCTTGCGACCGTCGGGTGCGACAGCGGACACGACCGGCTCCCTACGTACTTTCGATTCCTCGGCGCATATCAGCGTACGCCCACCCGTCTCGTTGTCCCCAACCCCCGGTCGCCTCGGAGAAGCAGGCCCGGACGTCGGGATCACGGCCCTCAGACCGCGCGGGGCAGTGGCTCCGCCGACTCCAGCACCTCGCGCAGGTGCTTCTCCATCACGGGCAGCACGTCGGACACCGGCACCGGGCGGCCCAGTTCGTTCGAGAGCGAGGTCACTCCCGCGTCGCGGATGCCGCAGGGGATGATCTGGTCGAACCGGGTGTTGTCGGGATCGCAGTTGAGCGCGAAGCCGTGCATGGTGACGCCCTTGGCGACGCGGACACCGATGGCGCCCATCTTGCGGTCCTCGTGGCGCTGGCCGGCGTTGGAGGGGGCGTACTCGGGGCCCTTGAGCCGGGCGTCGTACTCCTCGTCCTCCCCCGCTTCGGGCCGCGGGCCGAAGTCGAGCGAGAGCCCGCCCGTCGCGGGCCGCTGCTCCCGCACGTCGCCGAGCACCCACGCGCCGCTGCGCCCCTCGATCCGCGTGGTTTCGACGCCGAAGTCGGCGCACGTACGGATCATGGCCTCCTCCAGGCGCCGGACATGGGCGATCACATCCACCGGTCGCGGCAGCTTCAGGATCGGATAGCCGACGAGCTGGCCGGGGCCGTGCCAGGTGATCTTGCCGCCGCGGTCGACGTCGACGACCGGGGTGCCGTCCAGCGGGCGCTCGACGTCCTGGGTGCGGCGGCCGGCCGTGTAGACGTGCTGATGTTCCAGCAGCAGGCAGGTGTCCGCGATCTCGTCCGCGAACCGGGCGGCGTGCACTTGGCGCTGCTCCTGCCACGCCTCCCGGTACTCGACGGCGTCGGCGCCGAATCCCAGGTGGACAAAGCGCAGCTCGCTCACGGCTCCTCCAAAGCAGTCCGGCCTCGCGACCCCCGGAATGCGGCCGGTGTCGTGTCCCGACCGCCACTGTACGGCCGCCGGGCCCGGCCACGGGAGCCGCCCGCCTCCTCACACGTACGGATGAAAGCCCTGGGAAGGCGGCTGGCGGGGCGCCGGGGGCGGCTACATTCGCGCCGATCCGCAGTGGCGCCCCGGCGTCTGCCGCAAGCCGTAGGGCAGGAGACCGCAAAGCTCATGACCATGGAACGACCCGGGGACTCTGCCGACCAGTCCGCCCCGCAGCGCACCCCCAACCGCCAGCTCTCCGCGCTCATCGCCGAGGCCGGCTTCTCGAACGCCGGACTCGCCCGGCGCGTGGACCAGTTGGGCCTGGAGCACGGTCTCGACCTGCGGTACGACAAGACCTCGGTGACGCGCTGGCTGCGCGGTCAGCAACCGCGCGGCACGACGCCCGCGCTGATCGCCGAGGTCTTCACACGCAGGCTGGGCAGGAGGCTGTCCGCGCAGGACCTCGGGCTGGACGCGTGTGCGCCCGTCTACGCGGGGCTGGAGTTCGCCTCGACGCCCACCGAGGCCGTGGACATCGTGAGCGGGCTGTGGCGCAAGGACTCGGGCAGCCATGCGGAACTGCGGAAGATCGCCTTCACCCCGGCCGGGCTGGTGGTGCCCAGCCGCGACTGGCTGATCGGACGGGCGGACGAGCGGGTGGCGCGCGGCCCCGAACCGGAAGCGGGCGGGAGTGTGGGCGGCGGCCCGGACAGGGGCCCGGCCGCGGGTACGGGCC
>NZ_JBOHCV010000114.1:0-4602 GCF_050698815.1 Streptomyces sp. | reverse complement strand
CGCCATGGCTTGCCGTTGATCTGCCCGGTGACCGGCACCCGCAGCGGACAGGGCCCTGGCCGCGATGCAGCGATCTCCGCCAGCCCGTGTTGCTTGACGAACCTCCAAACCTGACCGCGGTTGGAGCCGGTGAGTGCGGCGATGTAGGTGGCGGCCACCTGGATCTCGCTTTTGCCGGAGCTGGCCGGCAGCGGGTGACCGGCCCGCACCATGGGCAGCAACCACTCCTCAAGCCCGGCCCATCCGGCTGGCGTGGCCTTCGTGGCGGCGGCAACGGCGATCAGGCGGCGGCGCTCGGCCCAGGCCGCCAGGATGTCGTCGGCGAAGTCGTCGACAAAGCGGATCGCCCAGATCAACAGCGGCCCGAGAACAAGCGGGTCCAACGGCTCCGTCGTGTTCTCCCCGCCCGCGGCCGTCCTGGCCGGGGGCAGGAACTCGTCGACTCCTTCGGCCTCCCATGGAGGTGGGGTGATGCCAGTGGGGCGGGCGCTGAGCCGGTCGTACGCCCACAGGTTCGTTAACCGGACAGCGATGATCGCTGCGGTGTCGCGGGACACTCGGACCATGCGCTCGCCTGCATAGGCCCGCCACTGTGTGTCGGTGCAGGCGCGCAGGCTCGTGATCTGGCGTTCGTTCAACCAGCGGGCGAGGCGCATCCACTCCAGGCAGGTGGCGAGCATGTCGGTGCCGCCCGAACGGGATCGCGCCTGGACGCCTCGGGTCTGGAGGTAGGTGGGCCTCAACTGGCCGTTGATCATTGTCCAGGTGGCTAGTTTCACCTGGTCCCGAAGGGGGCCCGGGCAGTTCTTCCAATGGAGGTTGACCAGACCGGTGCCAGGATTGTCGATGAGCGGCGCCATGGACCACACCTCGTCCTGGTAACGCGAGTTCGGGTGCGTGTTGCCGGGGCTGATCCACTCAGGCAGCACCACGGGACTGTCCGGGCGGGGCATGGCGAGCACGTACGTATCGGTCTCGGCAGCGGTGCCGACGGCGGTCATGGGGCGAGCTCTCCCTTCAGCAGAAGGTGGACCAGGGTGCGGTCCTCGTCGTTCACGCGGGCAAGCGCCGCGTTCCAGGCCACAGAGCCGACCTTGTCGCGCAGGTCCTCAAGACGGAGCACATGTTCGCTCCACCGCTCGTGCCACGACCGGTCGGGCAGGACGGAGCGGAGACTGGTCAGCTCTCGGTGCAGGTGGGCGAGCCGTGGGTGATGGCCGGGATGGACACGGGCGTTGGGGCAGGCCAGGCAGAGCATGAAGTCCGCTCCGCAGCCGCCTTGCGCGTCGGGCCAGGGGCTGGACGTCTCGTCCGCGCAGTCCGCGGCCACGGTCTGTCCGTGCCCCGGGTCCGGGGTGTCGGCGATGGCGCCGGCGAACATCACGGCCTGGGCCTGGGCGAGGGCCTCTTTGGCGCCGGCCTCGAAGACGCTCCGCGAGGCCCTTTGAACATGCTCATCTGGCAGCATGTAGATGCTCTCGTGCGTGCCCTGCGCGTGCTGAAGGGGACGCCCCTCTCGTGTCACCGCGGTTCTGCGGGTCCGCTGGAACGGCGCCCCTCCCAGACCATGCCTGATCCCCCACTGCTGTGCGTCGCCGTTTCCGATACCGAACGACAGAGGGCCCACCGGACGAGGCCGTTCCGTGTGCTGGTGTCGCTTGCCGGGGTAGTGCATGCGCGCGACCATCAGAAAGTCGGTGCCGGGCTCCAGCCTGGCGGCAAGAGCCCGACCGTGTGCAGTGGCCTCCAGCGCCTGAGTGATCAGCCTGCCGGCCGAGTCGGCCCCGGAGTCGGTGGCGTTCTCCGTGGAAAACCACCAGCCTCCGCCTTGCCTGCGCTTCTCCACCTGAATCTGGTAGGTCACCGTGGCCGTCCCTCCGGCCGACGGGGCCGTGGTCGGGGCAGGCAACCGGTCATAGACGGACAGATTCCAGCCGAACCGGGCTGTCAACAGCACGGCCAGCGCCGTAAGTTCGGAACGGGAGAGAAAGAGCCTGCCCCACGTGCACTCCGAGCCGGTGCCGCCCAGAAGTCGGCGTTCTCTCACGTTCACCGCTCCGCTCGGCGAGACCGTGTGCGGGACGTAGCCGGTCCGCGCAAGGTGGTCGAGAATTTCACCGAGGCGCCCCTCCCGGCTGCCCTCCGTCACGTCACCGGCCCGCCACCTCTCCAGCAGGCGTGTGTTCTCACGGATCCGCAGCCGAGCGGTTCGGAACTGCCGCTGTGCCGCCAGCAGCACCCGCCCCCGCTCATCCTCTCCGTACGACTGCTTGACCGGCACCTGCTTAGGAATGCGGCGGGCCAGTTCCTCCCCCACCGGCCCGTCGGCCAGCCTCGGATCCGCCCGCAGCAGCGGCCTCACCTGACGCAGCACACTCTTCCCGCTGTTCGTGCCGATGTGCGCCGCGCGCCAGCGCTTGAGCATGGCGGTGGTCAGATCCCCCAGGTCTTCCGGGGGATGCTCCAGTTCGGAGACGAAGCGCGCGAACGCCTTCACCGTGATCCAGGAAGCCTGCGCGGTCATATGGCTGTTCCAGCCCGCGGACCGGGCCGCGAAGACCCTGGCCAGTGACCGCTGCATCAGCTCGGCGACCGGCAACTCGGCAAAGTCGAACGGCATCTCGTATCCGGCCTTGTTGACGACCGTCACCACGAGTCCGTCGGGAGCCAGCGGCGGCTCGGTGCGGTGATCCGCCGGCGGCAGGACGGCTCGCCGTCCCCGCCCGGTCACCGGGCCGCCTCAAGGACGGCGTCGATGTCCTGGATGCCCTGCGACTCCCGGGCAAGCCGGGTGAACACACCGTCCAGGTCCTCGACCTGTTGTTCCTCCTCGTTGGCGGGCTCGGCCGCGGCCAGGATCGACTCCAGTTGCAGGTGCGCGACCGGCGCGAGGTAGTGCCGCTTCGTCACCTCCACGTCCGCGTGACCGAGGAGGGTCTTCACCAGCCACCACGGATCGCCGAACAGCAGGGCGAAGTCCCGCCGGTCCGCGGCCGAGAGCCCATAGCGGGTCTCCACCAGCTGGTTCAGCAAGACCAGCATGTAGAGGGCCATCGAATGACGCGCGGCGTGCGGCGTGGCGTACGGGCTCTTGCCGCGTACCTCCGCCAGCCGGAAGTCCCTTTCGACCTCCCGTTCTCCCACGGTGAGCAGGACTTCTTCGCAGCGCAGGTTCGCCGCCCTGAACACACCGTTCCACCGGTCCGGGGCCATCGGCAGGCCCTGCTCGGTCAGCCACAACCACGCCGGCTCCGGCCCGTCCGGGCCCTCCAGGAACAGCCACTGCCGCTCGCGCCATCCCAGGCGGCTGAGTTCCTGCTCACCGACGACGCCGTTCGCGTCGGCCCACTCGATCTTCGGTCTCAAGCCCCGCGTCACCTTCGTGACCAGCCGCATCATGGGCAGCCGCTCGTAGCGGCCTTCCGCCTGGGCGCGCTGCACCGCCCACGCGCGCTCCGACTCGACGTATGCCTCGGCCTGGCCGACCGCGTCCACCGACACGTAGAAGACCCGGCTCTGCTTCGACCGGGTGACCGCCGCGGCGACGCGGCCATGGCAGTAGCGGCCGAGCCGCAAGCGCTGGCTGGGCAGTTCGAAGGTGAGCAGCGAACCACCCTCCTGCCGACGCAGGCCGGAGCTGAGCAGCAGCTGCACGAAGCTGGTGTTGCGCAACTCCGTCCGCGACTCCCACCCCGGCACCGGCACTCCTGTACGGCTGTGGCCACGCAGCCCGATGTCCGACCACAGGCCCCAGGTCCGCGGTGTCAGCCACAACACCCGCGAGCTCACAGAGTCCGCCGCCCGGTCCCCTCGGCGCACGATGTCCACCGGCAGCGGGGACACCTTCGCCCACCGGAACAGCTTGGT
Source organism: Streptomyces sp. (assembly GCF_050698815.1). Taxonomy (GTDB): domain Bacteria; phylum Actinomycetota; class Actinomycetes; order Streptomycetales; family Streptomycetaceae; genus Streptomyces. The sequence continues at coordinate 735 of NZ_JBOHCV010000114.1, read as the reverse complement.
GAACGCGGCCGCCTCACGGTTCCACTTCGTCCCGCTGATCCGGCGCGGATTCTGCGGAGCCCGGCATCTCCAGTGCCGGTAGTCCGCCAAGTCCTGCCTGGTCGCCTGCCTCCATAGAACTCCGCGCGAGGACAGGAAAGTCAACAGCGGCCGGATATCCGTCGCGTAATTCCGCTTGGTTTCCCGCTCCAGATCCCGGAATTCGACGGACCGAACGAAATCCAGCAGGTCCCGGTCCACCGTTCCGTCCGGCGCCACGAACACCGGATCACCCGGCCGCAGACCGATCCGGGCGACCTCAGCCGGCAGGTCCTGTACCCCCAGGACCCCCTCAGACGGTAGCAATCCCCACTGCCCCGGATCGGGCACCCACACCACGTTCCACTCGTGCAACTGACGCCTCCCCTGACGCTTGAACACGCCCAATCATCAGGGAAATGGCGTCGACCACGGTCAGCCGGCCCGCGGCGAGCCGCTTGCCCGCGATGTAGTGCAGCAGGTCGAACGCGTCCGGGGTCGCCGACTGGTCGTTCTCGTCGTCCGCCACGAGGCCCCGGCAGAAGTCGGAGGAGATCACCTGCGTGGGCAGGAAGTGCCGGCGGGCGAATGTCGACTTGCCCGAGCCCGTCGTGCCGATCAGGACGACCAGGGACAGGTCCGGTATGCCGAGAACGTCCGGGGTGCCGTTCATCGTGAGCCCTCCTGTACGTCGCGCACGTCGCGCTCACCCGTGAT
>NZ_JBOHCV010000113.1:0-7052 GCF_050698815.1 Streptomyces sp. | reverse complement strand
TCTCCACGCTGCGCGCCTCGGCCAAGCGGGCCGACGCGGCGGCGAGCGCGACCGAGGCCGCCGCGGCCGTGGGCCGGTTCGGAGTCGGCTTCGCCGCCGTGCTCGCCGTCAGCGACGAGCCCGCTGTCATCGGCCGTACGGGCGGCGTGCGGTGGTCGCTCGCCGAGGCCCGCGATCTGGTGCTGGAGGCGGCGCACGACGCCGCCGGACTGGGCGAGGAGCTGCGCCGCCGGGACGGCCACGCCCCGTTGCTGCGGCTGCCGTTGCCCGCGGAGGGCATGGCGCCGGAGGGGTACGAGACCGCCGTGGTGCTGCCGCTGCGGGACACCGCGGCGCAGGAACTCGCCGAACGGCTGCTCGCCGCCGTCGACGACGCGCTGCTGCTGACGCTGCCGGGTCTGGCCGAGGTCGTGGTGGAGACCCCCGAGGGGGTCCGGACGCTGACCCGGCACGCCGAGGGCCCGTACGTCGAGATCCGGCGCGAGGAGACCGTCGCGGGGACCGCCGCCAGCGGAGTACGGCGCTGGCGCGTCGCGCACGACAGCGGCATCGCCGACGACGCGCTGCTCGCCGACCGGCCCGTCGAGGAACGGCTGCGGCCCGCCTGGTCGGTGACCTGGGCGGTGCCCGTCACGGACGGCGAGGACGGCGGCGGTCCCCTGCGCCCGGACACGGCGCCCTACGTGCACGCGCCGACGCCCACAGACGAACCGCTGGGCCTGCCCGCTCTGCTGATCGCGAGCTTCCCGATGGAGCCGACGCGACGGCACGTCGCGCCGGGCCCGCTGACGAGCTTCCTGCTGGACCGTGCCGCCGACACCTATGTGGCGCTGCTGCGCGACTGGCGGCCGGTACGGGCGGACCTGGTCGATCTGGTGCCCGGGCCGCTGGGGAAGAGCGAACTGGACGGCGAGCTGCGCCAGTTGCTGCTGGCCCGGCTCCCGCGGGTGCCGTTTCTCGCCGGCGCCGCGACGGACGAGGAGGGCGAGCCGGTCGTGCTCCGCCCCCGGGAGGCGGAGATCGCCGAGGGGGCGGGGGCCGGCACCGTCGCGGTGCTGGCGGAGCTGTTCCCGAGCCTGCTGCCCGCCGGGCTGGAGCGGCGTACGGAGCTGCGCGCGCTGGACGTCGCGCGGGTGCCGCTCGGCGAGGTGATCGACCGGCTCGGGGGAGTGGAGCGGGCGCCGGAGTGGTGGCGGCGGCTCTACGACTCGCTCGCCGGCGTCGACCCGGACCGGCTCACCGGACTTCCGGTGCCGCTGGCCGACTCCCGTACCGCCATCGGCCCCCGGCAGGTGTTGCTGCCGTTGCCGGACTCGTCCCTGGACCCGGACAGGGCACGGCAGCTGGCGCGGCTGGGGCTGAAGGTCGCACACGCCGATGCCGTCCATCCGCTGCTGGAGAAGCTCGGCGCGACGGGTGCGACTCCGCGCGCGGTGCTGACCACGCCGCAGGTACGGGCGGCCGTCGCGGCGTCGCTGGACGCCGAGGAGCCGTGGGACGGCGGGCTCGGCGGACCGGGCGCCGGGGGCGAAGGCGCCCCGGACGCCGAGGAGTTGGCCGACGTGGTGCTGGGCCTGGTGCGGGACGCGGGGCTGGCGCCAGGAGACGAGCCCTGGCTCGGAGCGCTGGCGCTCCCCGACGAGGACGGCGAACTCGCCCCCGCCGGTGAACTCGTCTACCCCGGCAGCCCCTTCGAGCGCGTCATCCGTACGGGTGAGCTCGCGGCCTGCGACGCCGAGTTGGCCGACCGGTGGGGCGAGCAGCCGCTGGCGGCGGTCGGGGTGCAGGCGGGCTTCGCGCTCGTACGGGCGACGGACGTGGTCCTCGACCCCGACGAACTGGAGCCGCGCGAGAGCGACTTCGCCGAGCCCGACGACGTGGGACTGCTGGACGCGGTCGACGTGTGGTGCGAGGACCTGCTCGACCAGCTCCCGGACGGCGGCCCGGCGCTGCCGCCCGTCGCGGCGGAGCTGGTGGCGGTGCGCGACCTGGACCTGGTCGACGACGAATGCTGGCCGCAGGCGCTGGCGATGCTGGCCGAGCCGCCGCTGCGGGACGCGCTGACCGCTTCGGTCAGGGTGCTGCTGCCGGACGGCGTGACGGAGACGGTGCGCCCCTACACCGCCTGGTGGCTGCGCGGCCACCCCGTGCTGGACGGGCGCCGCCCGGCGGGGCTGCGCGCGGCCGGCGGCGACCCGCTGCTGAACGGCCTCTACGAGGAGGCCGACGCCTCAGGCCTCGGCGACGAGCAGGTGCTGCGGGCGCTGGGCATGCGCACCTCGGCGGCCGCCCTGCTGGCGGAACCGGGCGGCGCGGCGGAGCTGCTGGCGCGGCTCGCCGACCCCGAGCTGGTGGTGGGCCACGCCCAACTGCACGGTCTGTACAGCTTGCTGTCCGAGCTGGACCCCGACGAGGTGACGCTGCCGCAGGAGCTGCGGGTGGTGCGGGCCGACACCGGTGAGGTGCACGTCGTGCCGGCCGGTGAAGCGACGGCCGCGGACGCGCCCGACCTGATCGCGGTGGCGGGCAACCGCGCGCTGGTGCCCGTACGTCCCGTGCGGGCGGCCGAGCTGGCGACCGTGCTGGAGGTGCGGCGGCTCAGTGAGGTCGTGGCCGGCAAGATCGACGCGGCGGCGTCCGGGGCGGGTACGGAGCGGGAGGTGCCGGACGCGGTCCGCGTGCTGCTCCCGGACGCGCCCCGCACGTACCGCGAATACGACGAGCTGGTGGTCGACGGCACCGACGTGGACTGGCGCCGCACGCCGGACGGCGTCCTGCACGCGGCGACGCTGGAGGGCGTGGCGGCCGGGCTGGCCTGGGCCGCCGGCCACTGGGGGCGCCGCTTCGAGGTGGCGGCGCTGCTGGAGGACCCGGAGCGGGTGGCGGAACTCGAGCGGGCCCGCTGGTTCGACTGACGGCCGCCGCCTGAGCCGGCGGGTGCGCCACCGATGAGTTCGGGGCCGCCGGCCGGTCACCTCTGTATGACTTCACTCACACTCACCACTTTCGTCTCCCTCGACGGCGTCATGCAGGCCCCCGGCGGCCCCGGCGAGGACTCCCGGGGCGGCTTCGAGCAGGGCGGCTGGCTGGTTCCGTACGCCGACGAGGACATGGGCGCCTTCATGGCCAAGGTCTTCGACGAAGCCGACGCCTTTCTGCTCGGGCGGTTCACGTACGAGATCTTCGCCGGCCACTGGCCGCGCGTCACGGACCCCGACGACCCCATCGCGAGCCGGCTCAACACGCTGCCCAAGTACGTGGCCTCCACCACCCTGAAGTCGGCGGACTGGCACAACTCGACCGTGCTCGGCGACGACGTGGTGGCCGAGGTCACCGCGCTCAAGCAGCGGCCGGGCCGGGAGCTGCAGATCCACGGGAGCGGCAGGCTGGCCCAGTCCCTCATGGCGCACGACCTGATCGACGAGTACCGGCTGCTGACCTATCCGGTCGTCCTGGGCACCGGGCAGCGGCTGTTCGCGGACGGCGCGGTGCCCACGGCGATGAAGCTCACGAGCAGCAAGACGACCGGCGCCGGAGTCGCCATCCACACCTACACACCGGCGGGGCGGCCGACCTACGGTTCGTTCCTGCTGGAGTAGGCCGGGCCACGGCCCTGGCGCCGGTCGCCGCCGTTGACGTAGCGCCAGGCCAGTTCCAGGGCCACCCCCGCGCCCGCCGCCCACACCACCGCCCACCAGGGCATGGCCGTGCCGACCAGCCGCAGTCCGAAGAAGTGCTGCAGCCACGGCGTCACCAGTACGGCCACGAAGCTGAGACCCATCGTCAGCACCAGCCCGATCCGCCACCAGGTGTAGGGCCGGGCGACGATCGCGAGCACCCACATCCCGATCAGGAACAGCGTCAGCGTCGCCACGCTCGTCTCGGCCCGCAGCGAACCCGGCCCGGAGTAGTGGTGCCGGGCGAGCAGATAGACGGCGAAGGTGGCGGCCCCGCCGATGAGCCCGGCGGGTACGGCGTACCGCATGACCCGGCGCACGAAGTGCGGCTGGGCGCGCTCGTGGTTCGGCGCCAGGGCGAGGAAGAAGGCGGGGATGCCGATGGTGAGGGAGGCGAGCAGTGTCAGATGACGGGGAAGGAAGGGGTAGGGCACCTGCCAGCAGATGACCAGCACCGCCAGCAGCACCGAATAGACGGTCTTGGTCAGGAAGAGGTGGGCGACGCGCTCGATGTTGCCGATGACGCGCCGGCCTTCGGCGACGACCGAGGGGAGGGTGGCGAAGCTGTTGTCGAGCAGCACGATCTGGGCGACGGCCCGGGTCGCCTCCGAACCGGTGCCCATGGCGACGCCGATGTCGGCGTTCTTCAGGGCCAGTACGTCGTTGACGCCGTCGCCGGTCATGGCGACGTGGTGTCCGTGCGACTGCAGCGCGTCGACCATGCGCTGCTTCTCCCGCGGCGAGACCCGCCCGAAGACCGTGCCGTCGGTCAGGGCGCGTGCCCGCTCCTCCGGATCGTCCGGCAGCCCGCGGGTGTCCACCGGGGTCTGGGCGCCGGGCAGAGCCAGCTTGGCCGCGACGGCACCGACCGAGATCGGGTTGTCGCCGGAGAGGACCTTCGCGGAGACGTCCTGGTCGGCGAAGTAGCGCAGCGTCTCGGCGGCGTCCGGCCGCAGCCGCTGCTCCAGTACGACCAGGGCGGCGGGCGTGGCGCCGGCCGCGGCGTCCGGCGCGTCCGGTTCCCGTTCCGTGCCTGCCAGCAGCAGGACGCGCAGGCCCTCCCGGCTGAGCCGGTCGACCTGCGTGAGCGTGGGATGGCCGGCGGGCAGCAGGGTGTCGGGGGCGCCCAGCAGCCACGTACCGCGGGTGCCGTCCGGTTCGACGAAGGCGGCGCCGCTGTACTTGCGTGCGGAGGAGAAGGGCAGCGACCGCACCGTCTGCCATGAGGAGTCGTGGCGGCCGGCGTAGGCGTCGACGATGGCCCGCATGCTGGGGTTGGGCCGCGGATCGACGGACCCGAGCGCGGCGAGCACCCGTTCGATGCGGTCGCGGCGTTCGGCGTACGCGCTGCCCGCGGGCTCGCCGCCGTCCTGGAGGACCCTCACCTCCGCGACGTCCATCCCGCCCTCGGTCAGCGTCCCCGTCTTGTCCAGGCAGACGACGTCGACCCGGGCCAGCCCCTCGATCGCGGGCAGTTCCTGAACCAGGCACCGCCTGCGGCCGAGCCGTACGACGCCGATGGCGAAGGCGATGGAGGTCAGCAGCACCAGTCCCTCGGGCACCATCGGGGCGATGCCGCCCACCATGCGGCGGATGGCGGTCTCGACGTCGTTGCGGCCGATGACGAACTGGCTGACCACGAGACCGGCCCCGGTCGGGACGATCACCCAAGTGATGTACTTGAGCAGCGTGTTGATGCCGCTGCGCAGTTCGGAGTGTACGAGCGTGAACCGGGACGCCTCCTCGGCGAGCTGTGCCGCGTAGGCGGCCCGGCCGACCCGGGTCGCGGTGAAGGCGCCGACGCCCGCGACGACGAAGCTGCCGGACATGATCCGGTCACCGGGGTGCTTGATCACGGGATCGGCTTCGCCCGTCAGCAGCGACTCGTCGATCTCCAGACTGTCCGACTCGGTGATCTCCCCGTCCACCACGCACTTGTCGCCCGGCCTCAGCTCGATGAGGTCGCCGAGCACGATCCGGTGGGTGGGCAGGCCGACGGCTCTCCCGTCCCGCCGGACGGTCGGCCGGGCCGCGCCGATGACGGCGAGGTTGTCGAGGGTCCTCTTGGCGCGCAGCTCCTGGACGATCCCGATGAGGGTGTTGGCGAGGATGACGAAGCCGAACAGGGTGTCCTGCACGGGGCCGACGACCAGGATGATCACGAACAGGACGCCGATGATGGCGTTGAAGCGGGTGAAGACGTTCGAGCGGACGATCTCGGTGGCGGAGCGGCTGCTGCGGGTGGGGACGTCGTTGACCTCACCGCGCGCGATCCGCGCGTCGACCTCCGCGGTACTCAGCCCGCCCGACGCGGCGGCGCGCTGCTCCGCGGCTCCCCGGTCCGTCATGACGTCGACGTTACGGGCTTGATGCCGGTATTCACCCGCCTTGCACCGGTTGGTCCAGCGCGGCGCGCAGCGCGCGGCTCAGCGACTCCGGCAGCGGCTTGCCCTGGGTGCTCTCCACCAGCGCGGCGGCGACCTTGTGCAGCTTGGTGTTGGTGTGCTGGGACACGGCGACCAGCACGCTCCAGGCGGTCGGCGGCGGGCACCGGTACCTGGCCATCAGGACGCCGTGCGCCTGATCGATCACCGGCCGCGTCTCCATGGCCCTGCGCAGCTGCTCCAGCTCGGACTGCGGACTCTCCGCGTCGCCCATGCTTGCCCCAATTCCCGTCAGGGTTCCGGTGATACGCCGCTCAGCCGGCGGGCTGTGATGGGCATATGCCCGACGAAGTGATCATACGCAGAAACGCACCACGCGCACCGGCGGCTCGGACAGGGCCTAGTCGGCGGGCGGCTCGGCGGCGCGCTGCGCGGCGCGGCGCAGTGAGCGGTCACGGGCCCGTACGTACCAGTAGCCGAGAACTCCGAGGCCCGCTCCGGCGGCGCAGGTCCAGATGAACCAGTCGTGGCCGTGGTCCACGTACCAGCCGTAGAAGGGGAGCTGGGCGAGGAAGAGGACGAACCAGACCGCCGTACCGACGAAGACGGTGCCCATGATGGGGCCCTCGAGCGGTTCGGGGGCCTCGCGCTCGCCGTTGGTCCACTTGTCCATGAGGCCCATCGCGCAGCTCGCTCCCTCTCGCCCGCACCACGTCGGTCGGACCCAGCCTAGTCAGCGCCGTACGAGCCCCCCGCATGGCCCTCTCCCGGCGCTCTACGCGCGGAGATAGCGATCACCGACACCGTTTGCTCACCTGATCCTGATCATGGCCACGAACGTGGCCGCGATCGAGTGGAGCGACGTCGGCGTGCTGGCGTTCATCCTGCTGAAGGCGGCGACCGGGCGGATCCGTGAGGTGCCGTGGCTGCTGAACGTCGTCGGGTTCTGCTTCCTCGTCTACTTCCTGCTCGACCCGATCGAGCAGGCGCT